>JBKJOH010000179.1:0-2579 GCA_046593295.1 Polaromonas sp.
GCAACAGAAAACTTCGTCGCGCAAGCCAACTTGTTGAACCGCCCACTGCGGACCCGCATGGTGGGTGGTGTGGGGGCCGGAGGTTAGAAGCCTCTGGCTACCCGATTCAAGCGCATCGGATAACGAGGCTCAAACGTCCCTTGTGCGGCAATCCCCGAAAAGATATTTGCAGTGGAAGTCCCGCGCTACGGACCGGGCTCGTCCAACAACCGGTTTAGATCGTGGCTTCGCACGATCTAACCTTGTACGTTGAGGCTGTAAAAAAACTCCCTATTCAGAATGGACGCCAACAAAATGAAAAATCTACCTCATAGAACAGCCTACAACGCACGATCACGAAAATCGGAAGGGGTCGGGTACCCCCGGAAATGGTCAGTTTGAACTACGCTGACCTTTTTTTACAGCCTCGTTATGCCACATGCCCACGTTGCTCAATTCTGAAGACGCCATCTTGACAGTAAGCTTCAACGATGAAATTTCCACCAAGTAGCGATTCGACGGGAGGACACGCCATCGCCAGAGACGCCTCATAACCATTATTGTCTGCGATCAAAAGCGGGAATCCGAAAACATGCCCTGTAGGTACTTCGCCAAGTCCCATGAGAACAATCTTGAAAGACGACATCTTAACTACGAATCCAAGCGCTGGCGTTTTCGATGATGTGTCAACTCTCACGGATTGGAGTAGCGTGATAATGCACACAGCTAGGCGATTCCCGAGTTCGGTACCAATTGGGCTGAAACCAAGGCTCGAAAATAGCTTATTAAAAGCAATGCAGATATCGTTGGATGTAATCACCTGGTGTTTCACGGGTTGATCACCTGGAACGGTGTCACCCTTCAATACCGCTTGAATGTGACGCAAATAGGTTTGTAATATGCCTCGGTTTTTATCGCGATGTGCGACAAAATCTCCAAATTCACAAACCACTGACTTGGGTTGAGCGTGTCTCCGCAGCAGTATTAACAGTCCCAACACGTCTAGCTCAGTAAATGTGCCGGCCTCCAAGGTAGCGCGTGCTTGCTCAATAAGCCAGCGTTCTTTCGTGTCCATTGGCTGATTAAACCCTACGGTTACTTTACAACTGGGCTGTAGCAGCAAGCGCAGCAGGGAGATCGCTTGCAGCCCTCAAAGGGCAAGGCAGGAACTTGATCGACGTGATAGATAATGCCTTCTTGCGCTTCACTTACAGCGCACCCAGGTCCGGAAAGAATCTGTACGCCTTTGAGTATGCCTTGGTTCGCTGCTGCTCTATAGTCTCGGAGAGACTGCGCCAAATCTTCTGCGGCACCAGGGGGAAGCTTGCCGATATATTCGGGACCTAGTTTAGCCATACGAGCCTCCTTTCCGAGTGATGTAGCGCCCACGATTCTGTGTGGCATAACAATCAGCGTTTATCCGCCGCGTCGTAAAGCCAGCACAAGGCGAAGACATCAATCGCGGCAGATAAACCATGTTGGACTGAACCGCCTGTGCTGCGGTCGTGTTGCGGTAGTTGCACTATAGGGCACTTCTATAAATTCATTTTTCGGGCGAATTGCTGCGTTGCGCGGTGCTCGAAATCCTCACGTACCTGAAGTACGTTCCGGCTCCTGCGCGACCCTCGCATGAGCCCAAAGGGCGATGCGACACGCGCCTTGCACTTCATCCCGAAAATCTGAATTTCTAGAAGTGCCCTTTAGGAGATTTGATTCAATCGCCCTAGCTCTGCGACAGATTATGACCCCGCGCAGCGCCATTGCGCCCAGCGCAAACCACAGCCCGCGCGGTGTTGGCCCTGGTTACTGCGCCAAACCAGACCGGCACCAGACCAACACCAGACAGCTCCAGCATTCGCGACGTGATTTTGTTCCCAGCATTGCGCCGCGAGGTTTGAGTTGCTTTGCTATTTTGAGCTTCCAATACTGCTTTTTTAGGGCAATTTACAGATTAATTGAGTGATGTAGCCCAAGCATTACGGGCGTAAAAAGCTATTAAATTTGTAGCAATTCAATCTAATTGAAGTCTGACCCCAATGCTGTTCCTATGCTGTTCCTAGGTCAAAGTCCGCTGGCCCAAGTGGACCACAACCGCTTAGCTGGAAGCCGAGTCTCGCCATGCAATTGCTGCTGCTTCAATTGCAACTGCATCCATGATATCGAGCACAGGCTCTAGGCGAAACTTAAATACTGCGAACGTAGATGTCAGCTTGTGAATATCGCTAACATTATCCGTTTCGAGTACAGCGTAGCCACCATATTCACCAACTCGAACAACGAATTGATGAATATTTAGACTCTTGGGCATTTCCCACTTCTGAAATATACCCAGGACACGCTTCTGAGCATTTTCATATTCGGTAACGGAGCCGGTAGGGCGTTCCCACCAAGTGAGCACGTATTTCATTCGAATACTCCTGATTAAAATGGAACAGTAAAGACCAACTGACGACACCGGACGGTGTGACGGTTGGTGGTGAACGCAGTCGCGTTGCCCTGCGTGCTTTTAATTCTACGGTCTTGGAGGCGCTTGCACAACCGTTGCGCGGTGATCTCAGGCAAGCCCGGCCCAGGAAACTAGAGGTATGCGTGCGCAGTGC
>JBKJOH010000186.1:0-7731 GCA_046593295.1 Polaromonas sp.
GGCAGGTCAATCTGGTGGTGTTTGACACCAAGACCGGCAAAACCTTGCAGGCGGTGAGCTTGCAGTGCGCGAGCTGATGGGGCCGCGTGACATTAGGCAAAACTTAAAAGCGATGCAGTGCAAGCGCTTTGCAACGCCATGATGCCCATACCGCGTGTGGCGCGGTTAAGCTCGCGCTACATGCAGCCCACGCCACCACCCCCAACAAAATCAACCCTCCAAAAACTGCTGCGCACGCTGTTTCTGCTGCCGCTGGTTTTGGTGCTGCTGTTCGAAGAATGGGGTTGGGAGCCACTGGCCCGGTGCTTCAAGGCCTTGGCCCGCCTGCCGCTGTGGGGTGCAATGGAGCGGCGCATTGCAAGCTTGCCACCATGGGCCGCACTGCTGGCGTTTGCAGTGCCCGTGTTGGCACTGGTGCCCATCAAGCTGCTGGCGCTTTATTTATTGGGCAATGGCCATCTGGTGATGGGTTTGGGCTTGGTGATGGGTGCCAAGATAACTGGCACCGCCATAGCAGCGCGGCTGTTTCAATTAACAGAACCGGCGCTGATGCGCCTGCACTGGTTTGCACGCCTGTACACACCTTGGAAGATTTGGAAAGACCGCATGCTGGAGCAGGTGCGCAACTCTGCCCCGTGGCGACGTATCAAAGCCCTGAAGGCGCGTTACAAAACATGGGTTGCGCAACGCTGGCTGGCAGTGAAAGCGCAGTTTTCAAGCCGCGCTGATTAGCGAAGCGCCCAGTAAATGCTATATTTTTAATAGCTGCTCACGCCCGTATTGATTGGGCTGCGATTGATTTTTGTATCTAAAACAGCCTAAAAATCACCGATGCGCATTTTGTCGGCATCCGCTCGCGCATACAACTGACTTCACGCGGCACGGTGGTTGAAATTGAACCATTGACAAAAGCCCTGCGCGAGAAAAAATTACTCGGTGCGGCGATTGACGTTTTTCCGACCGATCCCAAGAGCAACAAGGTGTTTGGGGTCAACCACATCAACATCGCGTCGCAGTACCTGCAAACCAGTGGTGACATTGGCTATGTGGTGATTGACATTGATGCGGCGCACTCCGATGTGGCGCTGGAAAAACTGGCTGATGTGCCGGGCACGATACGCAGCCGGGTGTTGTTCTAGACAATCACTGCGCAGGCAACTGTAAACCCAGAAACTTGGCCAGCTCCGGAGTCGGCATAGAGCCTTCTTGCTTAACCAATTGGCCCGTCTGGGCATTGACGGCGACAATCGTGGGAATCGACGCAAATCCAAAGCGCGTCATCAGCTCGGTGTTTTTCTTCACCGCTTCTTTTTGCGCGTCACTGTTGCTGGCCGCGCCAATGCCGCCACTTTTGGCCATCATCGACACCTCATGCGCATCCATGGCTGCGGCTCCATCGCTGGCGGCCAGCAGGGCCGCCCCCTGCGAGGTACTTGCCGCATTCATCAAGGCCACCGGAATCCACACAAATTTAGCCTGCGATTTAAGTGGCTTGGCGGCGTACCAAAGTGCGCCGCAGTGTGGGCACTGGGCATCAAAAAACACGTAAACCGTGCGCGCGCTCATGGCTGACCCAACCGTAAAGCCTTTGGCCTCAGCGCTGATCGCTTCAATGGATACGGGTGCAGTCGCCGTTTTGGCTGCTGAATTACTGGTTGATTCACTGCAACCAGCGATCAAAAAGCTGGCTGCGAAAAATACGCTGAGAAAGATTTTGGATGTCATGGTGTGAAGAATAAAGCACTTAGTGATTTCTAAGAATAGCCGAAGCAGCGCAGGCCGCTGTGTAAACTACCGTACAGACAGCAGGCAACAAAACGCTGACTATAGACAAGCGCCATGTATCAACCAAACCACGAGAGTCCCTATGAAAATCCTGCTCGCCGCTGATGGTAGCGCCTTTACTCAAAAAGCGCTGGAATTCATCGTAGCCCGTAAAAGCGCTCTGATCGAAGGGGATGAACTGCTGGTGGTAAACGTCCAAGCACCCGTGCCGGGCCGCGTCACCACCATGCTGGGCTCTGCCGAGGTGGCCAGTTACCACGCGGAGGAGGCCACCAAGGTGTTGGCGCCCATCCAGACAGTCCTCGAAAAACACGCCATACGTCACCGCTGCATGGCGGTGGTGGGCAGCGCAGTAGATGAGATTATTTTTGCGGCAAAAAACGAGCATGCCGACATGATCGTGATGGGCACCCATGGCCATGGTTGGATTGGTCGCGCTCTGATGGGCAGCATTGCCCAGCGCGTAGTGACAGATAGCGAGATTCCCATTCTGCTTGTCAAGTAAGCAGGCCCTGCGGCCGTCCACCACCGAAGGCGACCCGCACAAGATCGCTCTACGCCATCCGGAGAAACACACTATGAGGCATATTGAGCGGCACAGAACGTCTCGCATCGGCTGGCTGAGGGCTGCTGTACTGGGGGCCAATGACGGCATCGTCTCCACCGCCAGCCTGATGCTCGGTGTTGCGGCCGCGCACGCGACCCAGAGCAATATTTTGCTCACTGGCGTTGCCGGACTCGTCGCTGGTGCCATGTCCATGGCAGCCGGGGAATATGTTTCTGTCCATTCGCAGGCTGACACCGAGAGGGCCGACCTGGCACGCGAGCGCGCTGAGCTTGAAACCGATGTCGATGGAGAAAAACGCGAACTAACGGCCATCTACATAGGCCGCGGGCTAGATCAGGCGCTGGCACTGCAAGTTGCTACGCAGCTGATGGCGCATGATGCCCTCGGTGCTCATGCGCGCGATGAGCTGGGCATTTCAGACACCCTGAGCGCACGGCCCATCCAGGCAGCGCTGGCATCTGCAGCCAGTTTTGCAGTCGGCGCAGTACTACCCCTTGCGGTGGCGGTTCTGGCATCCGGCAACTGGTTGTCTTACTGGGTGTCGGGCACTTCTCTTATTTTTCTGGCCTTACTGGGTGCGGTTGCAGCCCGCACGGGTGGTGCCGGTGTCTTGGTCGGGGCCTGGCGTGTCACTTTCTGGGGCGCACTGGCCATGCTCATCACAGCAGGTATCGGTGCAGCGTTCGGGGCTGCCGTTTAACCACTGCATACGCGCATTAAATCATTCACCAGCCGCTACATCCCGGTCTGCCTGGGCTGCCACAAAAACTGCTGGAAAATTGGATGCCAGCAAATCAACTGGTTTGTGGCCCATTAACGACGAGTTCGGTTGAGCGAACCAAGCGGTGAGCATCCACTCGTCAAAAACGCCCCTCAACTCACGCAGTATGCTGCGAGGGCCGTGCTTGAACGACAAGTTCTCAAGGTCGAATTGAAACATCGGTATCCAGAACGCACTACGCCATTGAAAACTACAGATATCTCCAGAAGCCATGGCTCTGCCAAGGCTAGCCGCATCGCCGATTTTTAGATATTCCAGCATCATGGCCAATTTATCGCTCAGCACGACACCCCCTGTGGTGCGAAAGGCAGTCAGCAACGTGACAACACCAGCGCTGGTCGGGACACCACTTATTCGGTCAATCACTTTGATGTCTGTAGAGTGGTTGAACCCAAGACTGGAGGAATCTCGTATGGGTACTGGCTGCGCCAGCGCATTCAAGGCAGCGCTCATGTGCGCACTTTTGCTGAGGAAAGGCATGGCGGGTTGCGCCGCTAAATCGGCATTCATGTGATGTGCTGCTTGCATCGGAAATTCCTGGTGAGTTTGCTGACTATTGAGGCAGATGGCGCTGTTGCCGCTCACGCGTCATCAAGGCGCTGTGCAGTTGATCCAGTGCCTCAACACATTCCAGCACCGTCACCCTGATTTTGTCATCGGTCGGATCAACTGCCGCAATAGACGCACACAATCTGGCCTCAACCGCGTGGAACAGTTCGTTCCAGTCTTCAATACTGATTTGTGACAGGGCGTTCATTTCATGCACCTGATTTATCAATGGCGGGGCGGGCTCGGGTCGCAGCATCATCATCATGGCCAGTTCGTCCGGGACCTCATGCTGCGGGAGAGGTTTTAAAGCAAGGGTAATCATGGCGAAGCTTTCGGTTAGATAGTGCGTGCGCGGTTGTCGTGTACCGTGTGCCTATTGTTAAATCCGGATGTAGCATGGTCTGTTCGGTAACGAACATACGCTGAAATATTTACCAAAAACGAAACCCTGCACACTTAAGCCATTTCCGCGACGGTGGGAATGGCGGATTGAGTCTCAACTGAGGATGTCGGCGTAGGTTTTTTGGTCAGCGGCGTAACAGCCGCAGGCAGCAGCTTCAAGGCCGGGGCGGTCAATAACCGTGATCTTGCCCCGGCTGTATTCAATCAGCCCCTTGCGTTGCAAAGCGCCCGCAGCGGCAGTGACACCCGCACGCCGCACACCCAGCATAAAAGAAAGAAACTCCTGGGTAACTTGAAAGTTGTCGAAATGCGAGCGGTCATGGCTCATCAACAGCCAGCGCGCCAGACGTGGCTGTATCGAGTGAAAGCGCAGGCAAATAGCCGCTTCGGAAAGCTGGGCCATGAGCACGTAAAGGTAACGGTTGAGCACGCCTCTCAAGGCAGCACTGCTGGCGAGCTCGGTCTTGAAAGCCCTGGTGTTCATACGCCAGGACGTGCCAGCACCTTGCACCAGCGCATACAAAGGTGCGGTGACCACACCCAGCGCCAGCTGCGCACCCAACATGCCTTCGCTGCCCACGATGCCAACCTCCAGGCCGGGCTTGCCTTCGATATCGGCTACTAGGGAAATAAAACCGTCAGTGGGAAAGTAAACGTAGCGTGTGGGCTTGCCCGGCTGGCAAAGCGCTTCGCCGAGCACCAGTTTGACGGTTTCGCACAACGCAAGAAAACGCGTCCGGTCTTTGCGAGGCAATAGTTCAATCAAATGATTTTCGACAGGTTTCACGAGAAGGTCTCTGGTGTGCTGCTGCCCTTCAGGTTGAAGGAGTGAGCTACGGCCCTGCTGCTAGCTGTTGCAGTCTTGATCGATGAATCAGTCTAACCATGCGCATGGCTGCCACTCTGTGCGTGAGCGCACATAGTTACAAAAGAATGCAATATTATTCAGGCTGAAAATTGGTGCGGCAGCAACCTGTCGTACTCTTTTTTCACGACTTCATAGCATTCGCAGCTGCGCTTTTCAAGACCCGCGCGGTCGAGTATCGAAATACGGCCACGGCTGTATTTGATAAGCCCTGCTTCCTGCAATTTGATAGCGCCTTCGGTCACGCCTTCCCGCCGCACGCCCAGCATATTGGCAATCAACTCCTGCGTCATCGCCAGTTCGTTGCCCTGCAGGCGATCCAGACTTAGCAGCAGCCAGCGGCACAGCTGCTGATCCAGCGAATGGTGCCGGTTGCAGACTGCGGTTTGCGACATCTGCGTGATCAGTGCCTGGGTGTAGCGCAGCAGCAAATGCAATACCGGACCGGCACGGTTGAACTCCTCTTTCATGATTTTGGACGTGAGCCGAAAGCCCTCACCCGCGCTTTGCACGACAGCGCGGCTGGGTGTCGATTCACCACCCATGAACAAAGACACACCCACCAAGCCTTCATTGCCGACCACGGCAATTTCTGCCGACGCGCCGTTTTCCATCACATACAGCAGAGAGACGATGGAGGTGGTTGGAAAGTAAATGTGACTCAGTGTTTTGCCCGACTCATAGAGTACATGGCCCAGCGGCATTTCAACCCATTCAAGTGTTGGCAGCCAGCGCTTCCACTCCGCATCTGGCAATGCAGCGAGCAACTGGTTTTGCTTGGGGTCATTAGCTGTGTGTTTTGAAATAGCCATCGAGAAATATTTTCTGTTGCACCGACGTGGCCTCACCTTTGTGAGGGTTTCCTCAATTTTTGGAGTATATACATTTCTTTTGAATGTATATGTGCGTTACCGAACATAAGGCCATGATTTCTCATGCTTTCTGTTTTCACCGAATCTGAGCCCGTGCGTTGCGTGATAACCGCGCGGCCACCTTTCACGCCGCGACGTGTAGTGGCTGTCTGGGCACAAACGACTGATGAGGTACGTGAAGCTCAATTAGTTATGTCAATGCCCCATGGCTGCAAGCGCCACATCCTACCGGGGTAGTTTGTCCTGCCAAGGATTAAAAACTTGCGGATAGATCGCAAAGTCCGCCACATTGCGCGTGACGACAGTCAAGCCATAGCGCTGCGCAGTGGCGATTAACAAACCATCAAGGGGTGCCATGGTTTTGCCTGCCGCATCCGCCGTACCGCTTAACTCTGCCCACACATGCCACACCGACTCGTCTGTACCCAGCGTGTTGCCCGCAAACCGGATCAACACACCCGACAGCCAGTCATCCACTTTCTTGGCCCTGCCGGGGTCTTTGATGCGCAACTTGACCAGGCCCGCTGTCAGTTCGGCCACAGTGACCTCGCTGATGTACAGCGAGTCAGGTTTTTCCTGACCCAACCACTGAACCACACCGGGGTCAGGCCGGGGACGACCAAATTCGCTGACCACACAGGTGTCCAGCAGGTAGCTCACAGGTCAAACTTTCGATGAGACTCCACTGCACGCTTGCGCCCAAATAACGCATCAGCTTCATCGTCGGCAAACAGGCCAGGACGAAGCAAATCATCCAGCAAAGGTTTTTGATGGGCAGCTTTATTTTTAAGCCGTACATAGTCGTCAGCCGAGATCACGACTGCCGTGCGCTTGCCATGCACGGTGACCCATTGCGGTACGCCTTCACCAGCCGCTTTAACGACCTGGCTGAACCGGTTTTTGGCATCCTGAAGTTGCCATTCAGGAATTGGAAGTGCAGACATTTCGCATCCTTTATAATCTAGACAGACTGGATTATAAGGTGTCAAAAATAAGTCGCTTTACGTTGCAGGTACTGGCGATGGCGTGCCTTGCAAATACAGCAGCTTCCAAGCTGCGCCGTCATGCAGCTCCCAAACGGCTAGTTCAACCATCATACTTGTAGCGAAAGAAAAACCGAATGATAAAAATCTACTCATGGCCCACGCCCAACGGCCACAAAGTCCACGTCATGCTGGAGGAATGCGGACTTCGCCTTGGCCGGGACTGGGAAGCGATACCCATCAACATCGGTACGGGCGACCAGTTCAAGCCTGAGTTTCTGGCTATCAGCCCGAACAACAAGATACCGGCCATGGTGGACCCGAACGGGCCAGACGGCAAACCCCTGGCGCTGTTTGAATCCGGTGCCATCCTGCTCTATCTGGCCAGCAAAACGGGCAAGTTTTTGCCCAAAACCGACAGGCTTAAATTCGAGGTGCTGCAATGGCTGATGTTTCAGATGGGAGGTGTCGGCCCGATGCTCGGCCAGACGCATCACTTTCGCATCTATGCGCCCGAAAAAATCGACTACGCCATCAACCGCTACAGCAATGAAGCCAAGCGGCTCTACGCTGTGATGGATAAACAACTGACGAAAAGCAGGTTCATCGCCTGCAACCAGTACAGCATCGCCGACATCGCCATCTACCCGTGGCTGCGCAGCTGGCAAAACCAGGGCATAGACTGGGTTGATTACCCGCACCTGAAAAAATGGTTTGACCTGATTGGCGAGCGCCCTGCCGTGCAGCGCGGCGTGAAGGTGCTGGCAGACCTGAGAAAGCCACTGACGGACGATGCCACCCGGGACATTCTGTTTGGCAAGACGCAGTACGCGAAACGCTAAATTTTCAGCATTGGTAGACGACACCCAAGCTGTTCGGTCTATAATGCAACACTTGTCGGAGTGTGGCGCAGTCTGGTAGCGCAC
>JBKJOH010000255.1:0-8644 GCA_046593295.1 Polaromonas sp.
CGCGCGATGTGCTGAAGGCGCTCGAGACCGAGGCGCCGCAGGTGCTGGTGTCGGACATCCGCATGCCGGGCGGATCGGGCATCGAGCTGCTCGGCCGCGTGAAGGAGCTGCATCCGAGCCTGCCTGTGATCGTGATGACGGCGTACTCCGACCTCGACAGCGCAGTCAGCGCGTTCCAGGGTGGCGCTTTCGAATATCTGCCCAAACCCTTCGACGTGACCAAGGCGGTCGAACTGATCCGGCGAGCGCTCGAGGAAAGCCTGCGCGAGGAAGTGCGCGAGGACAAGGCCGCACAGATGCCCGAGATGCTCGGTCAGGCGCCGGCGATGCAGGACGTCTTCCGGGCGATCGGGCGGCTCTCGCAGAGCATTGTCACCGTGCTCATCACCGGTGAGTCCGGCTCGGGCAAGGAACTGGTCGCGCATGCTCTGCACAAGCACAGCCCGCGCGCGCGCGGCCCCTTCATCGCCATCAATACCGCGGCGATCCCGAAGGACCTGCTCGAGTCCGAACTGTTCGGGCACGAGCGCGGCGCCTTCACCGGCGCGCAGACGACTCGGCGCGGCCGCTTCGAGCAGGCCGAGGGCGGAACCCTTTTTCTCGACGAGATCGGCGACATGCCGTTCGACCTGCAGACGCGGCTCTTGCGCGTGCTGTCGGACGGCGCGTTCTATCGCGTCGGCGGCCACAACCCGATGCGCGCCAATGTGCGCATCATCGCGGCCACGCACCAGAACCTGGAAGACCGGGTCCGGCTCGGCGCGTTTCGCGAGGACCTGTTCCACCGCCTGAACGTGATTCGCCTGCGCCTGCCGGCGCTGCGCGAGCGGCGTGAAGATGTGTTTGCGCTAACGCGTCACTTCTTGCAGCAAAGTGCCAAGCAGCTTGGCGTAGAGCCCAAACGCATTTCAGATGCCGCCTTGCAGCAGCTCTCAACCTTTGCCTTCCCCGGCAATGTGCGCCAGCTCGAGAACATCTGCCACTGGCTGACCGTGATGGCACCCGCGCAGGTGATTGAACCCAAAGACCTGCCGCCCGAGGTGCTGGGCAGCACGCCCGAGCACAGCAAGGCGGCCACCTCATCGGTCGCCTCTTCGGGTGTTGCAAGGGTTGAAGCACCATCCGGCCACGCAATTGCTGCATCAGAAATTTCTGCGGCTGCGATGCCCGTAGCCGAAGCGCCAGTCGGCGGCCTGCCTTCCGCTGGAGCCGATACTGGCGGCAGCCAGGACTGGGAGACCGGCCTTGAAGTTGAAGCCCTAGCCTTGCTGGCGACAGGCCGCAGCGACGTGTGGGATGTGCTGACGCGGCGTTTTGAATCGAAGCTGATTCAAACCGCATTGCAAAGCACACGCGGCAGGCGCATCGAAGCCGCACAAAAGCTCGGCATAGGCCGCAACACCATCACGCGCAAGATTCAGGAGCTAAATCTTGAATAATGCGGTTTTAAGCGTATTTTTAGTGGTTTTTTCACCACTAAAAATGGCTGTAGCCCTTTAAATACGGGCGTTAATAGCTACGTTTTTAATAGCGGTTAGTTGGCTGTGATTTCTACAGTCACAGGTGCATGGTCACTAGGGCGTTCGTTTTTTCGCGGCAGTTTGTCGATCACGCAGCTTTTGACTAGGGGCTTGAGCGCTTCGCTGACCAGGATGTGGTCAATGCGCAGACCGCGATTGCGGCGGAACCCCAACTCGCGGTAATCCCACCATGAGTAGCTTTTGTCAAGCTGCTCGAACATGCGAAATGCGTCCGTCAGCCCAAGCTCAATCAGCCCCTGAAAGTGTTGGCGTTCTTCGGTGGTGTGATGAATGGTCTCGCGCAGGGCCACCGGGTCATAGGTGTCGCGGTCATCCACCGTGATGTTGAAGTCGCCCAGCAGCACCAGGCGCGGATGCGCGGCCAACTCTGCGCGCAGTGCCGCACGCAGGCCATCGAGCCACTTCATCTTGTAGGCAAACTTTTCGCTGCCCGGCTCTTGGCCGTTGACGAAGTAGCCATTGACCACGCGCACTTCACCTTGAGGCGATTCAGGTGTGTTCAGCGTGACGGCAATCACACGGGATTGTTCGTCGGTAAAGCCGGTGATATTTTTGACGACATCGCGCGCTTGCCCCAGCTCTATGCGGCTCAGTATGGCCACACCGTTGTAAGTCTTCTGGCCGAAAAAAGCGCTGTGGTAGCCTGCCGCTTCAATTTCCTTGACGGGAAATTTTTCGTCGCTGAGTTTGAGTTCTTGCAGGCACAGCACATCAACCGGATTGGCAGTCAGCCAGTCGATGACCTGCGGCAGGCGAACAGCCAGTGAGTTGACATTCCATGTAGAAATTTTCATATTTTCAACATATAAAAGTGGCCGCAGCCCAATAGAAACCGGCGTGGCCAGCTATTAAATATGTAGCGCTGCTAAAGCGCCAATGACTAGGCCAACGCTTGCTAGCGCAAACATGCCGTACTCAAGCCACTTCTTGCGTGTCAACAGCGCAATCGCAGCCAGCGCAATCGACACCTGCAAAACTGTTGTGGCCTGCGCCCAGCGGTGATGCTGGTGCATTTGCTCGTCTGATGATTTGTCCCAGACGGTGGATTCGCTTTCAAGTTTTTCGGCTGCGAGCTTGATCTCTTTTTTTTCTTTTTCGTAACGGTCAATCTTGGCCTGGTACTTGGTCTTTTCCGCCTCGGCGGTGGTGAGGTCGCGCGAGACCTCAGCGAGCGACTGCTTGGTGCTTTTGGCTTGGAAGAAATTCCACTGGTTGGAGGCCTCTGTTTTCTTGATGGCCGCATTGTTTTTATACAGACCCGCATTGGCCTGCGTTGCACCACCCATGTAGGAAAAGATGGCACCAACTGTGGCAATGATGGCGGTGATGACAGCGATTTGCGCGATCATGCCGCCCCCCTTTTCATGGCTGTCATGGCCACCCTGGGCCGCGTGTTCAAGCTCGTGATCGTGTGGCCCGTGTACGTGAAATCCGCCTGCTGACATATCAATCTCCTTGGTGTTTTTTATAGGTAATAAAACTGAACTTCAAACCGTTTGACGACACATGGGCTTCACGCGCCGCCTCAGTCCAATGCGTGCCGAGTTTAGGCGCAAACGCATCGCCGTCAAAGTCTTGAGCAATCTCGGTGACCTCGATGCGCTGCGCAAACGGCTCTGCCTGTTGGTAGATTTGTGCGCCGCCTATCACCCAGACCTGTTCTGACGTTTCGCAGAGTGTCAAGGCATCCGGCAGGCTGGTAGCCACCAGTGCGCCTTGCGCTGCCCACTGCGCTTGCCGCGTGACGACCACATTGCTGCGGCCTGGCAAAGGGCGAAAGCGTGGTGGCAGCGAGTCCCAGGTCTTGCGCCCCATGATGACGGGCCAGCCTGTCGTCATGCGTTTGAAGTGCGCCATGTCTTCTGGCAGGTGCCAGGGCAGGGTGTTGTTGTTGCCGATCACGCCGTTGGCGGATCTAGCGTAGATCAGGTTGACTTGCATCGTGGTGCTTGAAGAGGCTTACACCGCGACTGGCGCCTTGATGGCGGGGTGATGCTGGTAGTTTAAAAACTCGAAATCTTCAAACTCGTAATCGAATATCGAATCGGGTTTGCGCTTGATGTTGAGGTGCGGGTAAGCCATGGGCGTGCGGCTCAGTTGCAGCGCGACTTGGTTTGCATGGTTGCTGTAGATGTGGCAGTCGCCGCCGGTCCAGATGAAGTCACCGACATCCAGATTGCACTGCTGCGCCATCATGTGCGTGAGCAGCGCGTAGCTGGCAATGTTGAAAGGCACACCCAGAAAGATATCTGCGCTGCGCTGGTAGAGCTGACAACTCAATTGTCCTTTGCCGTCAGGTGTGGTGGCGGGCGCAACGTAAAACTGAAAGAAGGCGTGGCAGGGCATCAGCGCCATTTTTGACAGATCGGCCACATTCCAGGCGCTGACGATGATGCGGCGTGAGTCAGGGTTGGTTTTGAGTGTGTTGATCACATCGGTGATTTGGTCAATGTGTCTGCCCTCGGGTGTCGGCCAGCTGCGCCACTGCACGCCATACACCGGGCCGAGGTCGCCGTCTTCACGCGCCCATTCGTCCCAAATCGTCACGCCGCGTTCTTTCAGCCAGTTGTTGTCGCTGGAGCCTTGCAAAAACCACAGCAGCTCATGCACGATGGATTTGAGGTGAACTTTTTTGGTCGTGACCAGCGGAAAGCCTTCATTCAAGTCAAAGCGCATCTGGTAGCCAAAAACGCTTTTGGTGCCCGTGCCGGTGCGGTCGGCCTTGAAAACACCGTGGGTGTCTACGTGGCGCATGAAGTCTTCGTATTGACTGGATTGGTTTTTGACAGGCTCAAGTAACATTTTCAAAATCCTGAAATGAGGTAGTCCAGTGCCGCCACCAGCTCGTGTCGTTCGGCCTCAATATGTGCCACCGGGTTTTTGAGCAAGCGCGACGGAAACGACGCTAACGACGGCACATCAGCATAAAGCGCCTGCTTGCCAACCTTTACCAGGGGCTGCAAGCCTTCAATGTGCGGCCCCATGGTTTTGGGGGCTCTGAGTGGAATGATGACGCGCGTGTGCAATTGCGAAATGTGATCGGACTGCAAGTCAAGCCAGTACGGAATACGTGCGCGCTGGTCGACCATGGGGTTTGTGTAGACATCAAATTGCGCCATTTATGCCGCCTTGCGCGCGGTGGGCGATGCGGCTTCGTTCTGCTCAATCAACCATTCATTCACCTGTTGCGCAAATGTGCCTTCTGAATCGACCTGGGCGTTGTAGGCATCGATCGCGGTTTTGTTTCGCTCAGCCCACTTTAGTCTGTAGACGCGGCGTACTTCTTTTTCCAGTAGCTCATTGACTACTTTGGAAAGATTTAAACCCAGCGCTTTTGCCTTTTCGATGGTGACTGCATCGAGTGACAGATTGGTTGCCTTTTTAGGGCCATCAAAATTAAGCATGAAAATTCCTACGTGAATTGTGCGCAAATTATATGCGCAAGACTCTACCTGGGTTCATCACATTCTGCGGGTCTAGCGCCTGCTTGATGGCCCGCATCATGCTCATGGCCACGGGCGATTTATGGTGTTCGAGTTTGTCGAGTTTCAGGCTACCCACACCATGTTCGGCTGAAATAGAACCGTCAAAACGCGCCACCGAGTCGTACACGATGGTGTTGACGTTTCCTTCTTCGTCGCGCAGAAACGCTGCCGCATCGCCATTGACCGGTGCCTGCACGTTGTAGTGCAAATTGCCGTCGCCCAAGTGGCCGAAGTTGACAAGGCGCACGCCGGGTATGGCCGCTTCAAGCAGCGCGTCGGTAGTGGCTACAAATTCAGGAATACGCGAGATCGCAATTGAAATGTCGTGCTTGATGTTCAGGCCTTCTTCAGCCTGCGCCATTGGTATGCTTTCTCGGATGTGCCAGAGCTGCTGGGCTTGCGCCAGGTTTTCGGCCACCACAGCGTCCGTGACGCAGCCTTTTTCCATCGCCATTTCCAGCAGGCGCTCGAACTGCTCGCGTGCGTGGGTTTTCGACTCGTGGTCGGAGTTTCCCAGCAGTACACAAAACGGCGTGTCTTCGTAGAGCGGCATGCGTTGCTGTTTGAAATGCCGGGCGACCAGACTCAATGCAAACTGGCCCATGACTTCAAAACCCGTCAGGCCTGCGCCCAGGTGCTGGTGCGCCAGACCCAGCAGGGTCACGGCGTGTTGCATCGACGGCACGGCCGCCCACGCAGTTAGCTGCGCTGCTGGCATGGGATAGAGCTTCATGGTGGCCGCAGTGACAATGCCCAGCGTGCCTTCGCTGCCGATGAATAAATCGCGCAGGTCGTAGCCCGTGTTGTCTTTGCGCAGGCCGCTCAACCCCTGCCAAATCTCGCCTTGCGCCGTGACCACTTCAAGGCCCAGGCAGAGTTCGCGCGCATTGCCGTAGCGCACTACCTGCGTACCGCCAGCATTCGTCGCCAGGTTGCCGCCTATGGTGCAACTGCCTTCTGCAGCCAGACTGAGAGGAAAAAGAAAACCTGCTTTTTCTGCCGTCTCTTGCAGCGTTTGCAAGATGCAACCGGCCTCAACCGTCATGGTCAGATTGGCTGCGTCGATGTTGCGCACGGCATTCATGCGTTGCAGGCTCAAGACAATCTGCTTGCCCGATGCATCAGGTGTCGAGCCGCCCACCAGTCCGGTGTTGCCGCCCTGTGCTACCAGGCTGACACCTTCAGAAGCGCAGGCCTTGACGATGCCGGACACCTCCAGGGTATTGGCAGGCCGTACCACGGCTAGAGCCTTGCCGCGCGAGCGTTTGCGCCAGTCCAGTTCCCAGGCGGTCAAATCGCCTTCAGACAGCACATGGGCCGCGCCGACAATTTTCCTCAGTACATCGAGCAGATATGCACTCATACAGCATCAGTGATGGGTGCGGGCGAAGCCGCATTTTTAAGTCGCAAGCGCACATGAAAGGCGCAGGCCGCAAACAGCAGCAGGCACAGCAGCACTTCAAGCATCGCCAGGTAGTTGCCGGGCGGCTTGTCGCTCCAGGCGCGGGTTGCGCCTTCAGTGAAGTAAACCCACACCAGCAGGCTCATCCAGCGGTAGGTATACATGCGGTTTTTTAAAATACCGGCCAGCGGCAGGCACAGCGGCAGCACCTTGAGTGCCAGCAGCGAGCCGCCGGGGCGTATCGGTGCAAGCCACATCTCCCAGGCCAGTCCCAGCACAATCAGGCCGATCATGCTGCCCAGGGCCAGCCAGCGAGTGGCATCAATTTGATTTGTTTTTTGAGTGTTCATAGGGTGTCGATGGCATGATACCGAGGATGACATTTCAGCAATCACTTCAATCCCTTCAGTCCGTCAAGGCCTTCTGGTTTGACTTGGTCCGCTTCCCCTGGGGCGGTACGGCGCTTACTTTGCGTGACCGCTTCCGCGAAGACCACATGGGCCTGACGGCCAGCAGTTTGACCTTCACCACGTCGATTGCACTGGTACCGTTTTTTACTGTGGCGCTGGCTATTTTTACGGCCTTCCCGATGTTTTCAAAGCTGCAAGGCGCGTTACAGGGCTGGCTGATTCAAAGCCTGATTCCCGACGACATTGCCCGTCAGGTGCTGGGCTACCTGACGCAGTTCAGCAAGCAAGCCAACAAGCTGGGCATCGCCGGGTTGGCTGTGTTGCTGGTCACGGCCATCGCCTTGATACTCACGATAGACCGCACACTCAACAGCATCTGGCGGGTTAAAAAAACGCGCTCGCTGACTCAGCGCGTGCTGATTTACTGGTCGGCCATCACGCTCGGGCCCTTGCTGCTGGCTGCCAGTTTGGCGGCCACGTCGTATGTGGTTTCCTTTTCGACCGGGCAGGTCGGTTCCCTATCTGTTGCCATACGGTTTTTGCTGGACGCGCTGCAATTTTTGCTGGTGGCTGGCGGCATGGCGGCGCTGTACCGTTATGTGCCCAACACCTACGTCAAGTGGACGCACGCCTGGGCCGGCGGGGTGTTTGTGGCGGCTGGCATAGGGCTGGCCAAAAAAATGCTGGGGCTGTACCTGAGCAATGTGCCGACTTACTCGTTGATCTACGGCGCGTTTGCGACCTTGCCTATCTTGCTGGTCTGGATTTATGTCGCCTGGATTATTGTGTTGCTGGGTGCGGTGATTGCAGCGTATTTGCCAAGCCTGCTGGCTGGCGTGGCGCGCCGCAGCCGCTCGCACGGCCAGCAGTTTCAACTGGCGCTGGAGGCATTGCAACAGCTGGAGAAGGTGCGCAGCATGACCGAAAAGGGTTTGACGCTCCAGCAACTGGCCGCAAAGTTGCGGGTAGAAACGCTGCAACTCGATCCGGTGCTGGAAACCTTGTGCCAACTCGACTGGATCGGCCAGTTGCAGGAGGAACAGTTCGGTGACGGCGCACGCTTTGTGCTGCTAGCCGACCCCGACACAACGCCGCTGACGCCGCTGCTCGATACCTTGCTGCTGCACCAGGACGACAGCACCCGCAACTTCTGGCAGAACGGGGGCTGGTCGGCGATGAAATTGCGTGACGCGCTGTGAGTGGGGCTGCAGAGCGGGGCCAATTCCAGCCGGCATGGCTCTACCGCGAACGGCCGCAATGCTGCGAAAGCCGACGTAGCCAAAAGGGGAGGCAGCCGTTCTATCCGTCGTCACCGCCCACGCCTTAGCGTTATGTTAGATGGCTTCATTTTCAATGCGCAAAAGGAAATGTGATTTGTCAGGTTTTGCTCGTTTTAGGCGGACGTGACTGAGTGCGCCATTCGCCCGAATTGCAGCTATCACCGACTGAGCTGTTTGCACAGACGAGCGGGCGCCAAGGATAACGGCTTGTATTGCACTTGGTGGGTAGCGAAAGAGAGGAACGCCGAAGGGGTCACCAGGACAAACAGTATCCGCGTCTGGGAGCGCACGAAAGATTCGCCATTCCCGTTCGTACGACCAGTGACCGCTCTTGACCAAGAAGACGTCGACACCGTCAAACTCAGAAAGGGACGCGCTTGGCCTTGCTTCACGATACACGACACGTCGCAAGTGCCTGAACTCGTCATCCGGGCCTTTCTCTTCGTGAAAGTAGGGATGTCTGGCATCGAACGCGAGGACGAAACCAGAGTGGCTGGCGGCATAGTGCGACCACATGAGTAGACTG
>JBKJOH010000216.1:0-8600 GCA_046593295.1 Polaromonas sp.
GATCGTCGGCTGGACGCTCGCCACCGCGCTGCAACTGCCGGCGCCACTGGCGATCGGCCTGATCCTGATGGCCTGCCTGCCGGGCGGCACGACCTCGAACATCTTCAATTACTTCAGCAAGGGCGTGCTGTCGCTGTCGATCCTGATGACGATCGTCTCCACGCTGCTGGCGGTTCTGCTGGTGCCGCTGACACTGGGCATCTTCAGCCTGGGCATCGCAGACGAATGGAAGATCCCGCCGGAAAACGTCGCCCAGGTGCTGGTGGTGCTGATCGTGCCGACCGTGATCGGCATCGCGTTGCGCAAGTGGAACCCGAACGTCGGCACCACGATCGAGCCGCTGGGCGGCGCGCTCGGCATCGTGGTGATCCTGTTCCTGATCCTCACCTGGGTGCCGCGCAACTACGTGCTGCTGGCCACCACGCCTTGGCAGGTCTACTTCGGCGCGATCGGGCTCGGCGTGTTTGGCTTTGGCGTGGGGTACCTGTTCGCGCGCCTAGTGCGACAGGATCCGCGCCGCTCGCGCACCATCGCGCTGGAAACGGGCATCCAGAACGGCCCGCTCGGCATCCTGATCGTGCTGCTGACCTTCAAGGGCGACCTGCAGCAGCAGGTGCTGCTGATCCCGGTGCTGTACTCACTGTTCATCGTGTTGACCTCATCGGCGGTCACGGTCTGGTTCCGCCGCATCAGCACGCATGAGGAACTGGCACGCGACCAATCCAAGGTGCCGAGCGCCGTGCTTCCGGGCCAAGTCGCGTAGGCCATGATCGCGGCCCAAGCCAGCGGGCCTCACCATGCACGACGAAAGTTCGCGCGGACACCGTGCCAAAACCCTTCAAGGCGAGTGGGCGGAGCGTCAGCAATACCCCGCCCCTTGGGGCGGGGAAATTTATTGGGGTGTCATGGCCCGAGGCTTATTCCACCTTGGCCTTGTCGCGCAGGCCTTGCTGAAAAGCCGCCATACGCTGCTGCTCAAGCTGCTGCGCGATTTGGGGTTTCAGTTCTGCAAACGGTGGCAATTGTGCGGTACGAATGTCGTCAACGCGAATGACGTGGTAGCCAAACTGGGTCTTGGCCGGAACTTCGGTCGTCTGGCCCTTGTTCAGTTTCAGCATGGCTTCGGTGAATTCCGCTACATAGCTGCTGGGGTTGGCCCAGTCGAGGTCACCACCATTGGCACCAGAGCCAGGGTCTTTAGATTGCTTTTTGGCGATGTCTTCAAACTTTGCGCCTTTTTTTAGACTCGCAATGATGGCTTTTGCGTCTAGCTCTTTTTCAACCAAAATATGGCGCGCCTTGTATTCCTTGCCGCTGTTGGTCGCTACAAACTTGTCGTATTCGGCTTTCAGTTCTGCATCAGTCACCGGGTTTTTCTTCTGGTAATCCGAGAACAATGCACGAATCAATAGGGTCTGGCGTGCCAGTTCCATTTGCGCCTTGAAATCGTCACTACCGGACAAGCCCTGCTTTTCAGCTTCCTGGATGAAGATTTCGCGTGCAATGACTTCCTTGCGAAGCTGATCCTGTAGCTCGGGTGTCAGTGGTTGCCCGGGCTTGACCACTTGTTGGGCCAGCGCGTCCAGACGGGTCTTTGGAACGGCCTTGCCGTTCACAATCGCCACGTTTTGGGCGATGGCGCCTTGAGCGCCAAAGGCCATCACGGTGGCAATGGCGGTTGCCAATAAAACCTGTTTTTTCATATGTTTCCTGTTGCTATGAATGTTTGTCGACGAGAGGTGTTTCGATCACTTCGATGGCCAGCGCGTGCAGGCCCTGGTCAATGAAATCTTGCAGCGCATCATACACAAGCCGATGGCGCGCCACGCGGCTCTTGCCTGTAAATAAATGTGAAGTGATGCGCACCCGAAAGTGCGTACCAAAGCCGCTGCCGTTGGCGCCGACGTGGCCACTGTGTTGAAAGCTTTCGTCGATCACCTCAAGGCTTGCGGGTTGCAGTCTTTCGCGTAAACGTTGATTGAGTTGCTGTGCCGTCGGGGCTGAGGTTGTGGGGGTCGGTGTCATGGGTGTCAGGCCTTGGGTTCGTCCGGGGTGAGGTAGCGGGAAATATAAAAACCCTGGCCCAAGATGAAGATCAGTGGGAACGCGTAGCCCCAGAGCTTGAAATTGACCCAAACCTCGGTGCTGTAGTAGTACGCCACATAGGCATTGAGGAGCGACATGAACGCGCAATACGCGACCCAGACGACGTTGAGCCGCCGCCAGACCGGGTCAGGCAGTTTCATCTGGCTGCCCAGCAGCAGCTTGAGAAAATTCTTGCGCATGACCCAAATCGCCAGCGCCAGGCCGATCGCCATGGCGGCGTACAGCACCGTTGGTTTCCATTTGATGAAGCGCTCGTCCTGCAGTACCAGGGTCAGGGTGCCAAAAATCAGAATCAGGGCCAGCGTGATCTTGTGCATGACCTGCAATTTGCGGTCAATCGCGTAAATCAGACTCATCTGAACCAGGGTGGCGGCCATTAGCACGCCGGTGCCGACATAGATGTCATAAAGCTTGTAGGCACCAAAAAACAGCAGGATGGGGAAGAAGTCGATCAGTATTTTCATGTCGGGGTGAAGTGTAACGAGGCCGAGTTGATGCAATAGCGCAGGCTGGTGGGGGATGGGCCGTCGTCAAACACATGGCCCAAATGGGCACCACAGCTTGCGCATACGGTTTCCGTCCGCGCCATGCCGAACTTGCGGTCGGTGTGCTCTTCAATCGCACCTAGCACGGCCTCTTCAGAAAAGCTGGGCCAGCCGCAACCGGCATCGAACTTGGTGGAGGAGTCAAACAGCTTGGCACCACAGCAAATGCAGTGATAGCTGCCATCAGCCCACACAGCCTCGTATTTGCCGGTGTAGGGGCGCTCTGTGGCCGCATGGCGCGTGACTTCAAAGGCTGTGGCTTCTGCCCCTTTTTCGGAGAGGATGGCTTTCCATTGGGCGTCGGTCTTTTCAATTTTTGTACTCATGGGGATATCCTTGAAACAATAGGAGATTGATTAAGAGCTGCAACTGATCTCTATTCCAGCAGCCCAATCAGGCGGGAAACCGGCATCGCTATCATGGCCTGGATGTTCATCAAATGGGGCTTGCAGTAAATTCAACAAGGTATTGACTTTCGAGAAGTCTTTTAGTTTCGCAGCGCGTATGGCTTCTTCGCCCAAATGGTTGCGAAGCACGAATTTGGGGTTGTTTTTGAGCATCAAATCGGCCCGTAGTCCTTTATTTATATGCGTGACACGCTCTGAATATTGTAGCGCCCAGGCATTGAAGGACTCACCGTCAAAGAACAGGTCACGAACCGGCTCATGCCCACTTTGAGGCGTGAAAGCGCACAGGCGCCGCCAGAAAATGGTGTAGTCAACCTTGTTGCTGGCCAGCAGCTTGAAGGTGCTTTCGACCAAGGCGGTGTCGTCAGCCTGAACATCCGGCAACCCAAGCTTGGCGCGCATACGGGCCTGCAAAGCCTCGGGGAAAACGGTTTTATAGGATTCGAGCGATGCCAGAGCCTGGCTTTGGTCGTCAATCAAGGGCAGCAATGCCTGGCCGAGGCAAAAGAGGTTCCAGTAGGCCATATTGGGCTGCTTGTTGTAGGCGTAGCGGCCTTGCATATCCGAATGGTTGCAGATGTGGCCGGGATCAAACGCATCAAGGAACTGGAAAGGGCCGTAATCAATGGTCAAGGCCAGAATGCTCATGTTGTCGGTGTTCATCACACCATGGCAAAAGCCCACAGCCTGCCACGCGGCCATCAGGTGCGCCGTGCGCTCGCTCACCGCCTGCAACAGCGCCGCATAGGGCTGGCTGGCATCGCGGCAGGCGGGGTAAAAACGGTCTATGACGTAGTCAGCCAGCGCTTTGAGTTCGGCATGCTGATGGTTGTAGCTGAAGTGCTCAAAGTGGCCAAATCTTATAAAGCTGGGTGCGCAACGGGTGACGACGGCTGCCGTTTCAATTTCTTCGCGGTGGACTTTCGCGTCCGATCCTGTCACGCACAGCGCTCGGGTGGTCGGGATGCCCAGGCCGTGCATGGCTTCAGAGCACAAATATTCGCGAATCGAGCTGCGCAGCACGGCGCGGCCATCGCCACCGCGCGAGTAGGGCGTGCGGCCAGACCCCTTGAGCTGGACTTCAAGCCCGCCAGCCGTGGTTTCCAGCTCCCCGAGCAAGATAGCTCTGCCGTCCCCAAGTTGCCCGGCCCATTGACCAAACTGGTGGCCGCTGTAAACGCTGGCCAGCGGGTCAGACCCCGGCAACACGCTGTTGCCGCTAAAAGCCTGTAACGCCTCAAGTGCCGCCTGTGACTCAAACCAGGGTTGCTCAAGACCCAGCTCGCGCGCAACGGCCTGATTGCGACTGACCCAATAAGGCTCGGGCAGTGCTTGGGGTTGCAAGCGCGTGAAAAAATTTGTTCCCAACGATGCGAATCGGTTGTTCCATTGCAAAGGCCTATTGACGGTTGAAGACGGGTCAGAGGTCATGCACAAATTGTCTCTTACTTGACTTGTACCCGTGGATTCACGGGGAATCCCGCATGACGCGCATGAGGCACTGCGGCATGATGCGTCCTTGATTCATAAATATGAATTTAACTGAAGGGCACTTCTAGAAATTCAGATTTTCGGGATGAAGTGCAAGGCGCACGGAGCGCAGCAACCGGAACGTACTTCAGGTACGTGAGGATTTCGAGCACCGCGCAACGCAGCTATTCGCCCGAAAAATGAATTTATAGAAGTGCCCTGAATCGCTAACAGGAGTTTTAAATGCTTGGGTTAATGTAAAGCCAGCCGATGCTGATTTCCGGTCTGATCGAATTTGCGGAGCGCCACCATGGCGACGCGGAAATCGTCTCACGCCGGGTTGAGGGCGACATTGCCGTTCATGAACACGCGACTGATGGTTGCTGGCATGGTCGGCTCCTTGTACACACAATGTAGTGTGTGTTTTAACAAGGTATCAGTGCCTGTCAAGGTTGGGGCGTGGCGGCGCTGACCCGCAGCTCCGATAGGCCGCGCAAGGCGGCATTACCACTCCAGCGCACCGCCGGGTCCGCCAGGTGCAGCGTCGGCCAGCGCGCTTGGAGCTGGCGCAAGGTGATGTCGGTCACCATCAGGGATAGCCCGGCACCGATGCAAATGTGGGGACCGTGCCCGAAGGACAGATGACCGCCATCGCGGCGGCTGATGTCGAGCACATCGGGGTCGGTGTAGCGCGCCGGATCGCGGTTGGCGGCGCCCAGCAGGGCCAGCACCAGATCGCCGCGCTGCAGTGGCTGCCCATGCAGCATGAGGTCGGACACCACGCGTCGGCCGGTGTATTGCACCGGGCTGTTGTAGCGCAGCAGCTCGCGCAGGGCGCCGGACATCAGCGCCGGCTGCTGCCTGAGCAGCTCCCACTGCCTGCGGTTCGCCAGCAGCGCGTGCAGGCCGTTGCCCAGCAGGTTGCGCGTGGTCTCGTGCCCGGCGAACAGCAGCATGGCGCACTGCGCGAGCATCTCAGCCGTGGTGTGCAGGCGGCCTTCGGCTTCGGCGATCACGAGCCGGCTGACCAAGTCCTCTTTGGGGGCGCGACGGCGTTCGGGCAGCAGGGCCTCGAAGTAGCGGGTCAGTTGCAACAGGCTGGCCTGCGCCCGGCGCGCCTGCTCCAGCGTCGGGCGCGGCGCGCCGATGAAGGCGGCCAGATCGTCCGACCAGACCAGAAACTCGGCTTGGTCGGCCAGATCGACCCCCATCAGGGTGGAAATAACGCACGACGGCAGCGGTCGCGCCACGGTGGCGATGAAGTCGAACGGCGCTGTGGCATCGATGCGGGCGAGGTGTTGCGTGACCAGTTGCTCGGCCTGCGGAGCGAAGGCACGGATCAGCGTCGGGTGAAAACCGGCGCTGAGCACCTGGCGCACCCGGGCGTGGTCGGGCGCATCGAGGAACACCATAGCGCGCGCGAACAGGCGCTGGAACACCGCCAGCTTGGCCTGCGCGTGGCGGTTGCCGCCCTCGACGCGCTTGACCCAACCGCCGGTGCGCTGGGCCGAAAAGCGCAGGTCGCGCAGCATGGCCTCGACATCGGCGTGCCGTGTCAGCAGCCAGGCACCCTGGAAGAATTCCTCGCTGCGCTGGACCGGCCCGGCTTCGCGCCAGGCCCGATAGACCGGGTACGGGTCGTGCAGAAACGCGGCATCGATCAACGGCGGATTGCTCGGCCACGATTCGGCGCGCGTGGCCGACACCACGCTCGTCACGCGCCCTGCGCCTTGGCCGCTTTGGCCGCGTCCATCACCTCGTCCAGCGGCAGCAGCTTGCTGGACTTCACGCCGGTGTCGGCGTGCGTCGACTGCGAGGAGGAGCCGCAGTCTTCAGAGCAGCCGCCGGTCTTGATCGACAGGAGCGTGGACAGTTGCACCTCGTTCGGGTCGAAGTGCTCGCGGTACACCTGCTGCGCGCGCAACATGAGGTCCATAAAAGGCAGGGCAAACAGAGCTTCGATGTCGGCGACCGGCCAGCGTTGGGGCTGTTGTACGGCGCTGCGGGGCAAGGTTTGACGCAGTGATTCGGCGGAAATGGTGGCGAGTGTGGTCATGGCGGTTTCCAGTGAGACAAGGATAGAAAATTCAACCGCATGAGTCGAAGTATCGCATCGAAGATGGGCCTCAGGAAACACGCACACCCTCAGTCGCCAGTCTAATTTTCCAAGAATTTTCGCCAGCGTCGTCGCAAACGACGCGCCGGGCTGTCCATTGACACTGCCCTACCCCGAGCGGGCTCTTCGCCCTCCTTCGCAGGTTCACCAGTCAGTGCACTGGTCGTTTGACGACATGTACCAGATGTTCCCACGCCTCAAGGAGCGTCAGCACACCGAAGCCGGCGTGTTGTCAGGCGGCGAGCAACAGATGCTCACTTTGTGCCGCACCCTGATGGGCGACCCGGACCTGATCATCATTGATGAACCTACAGAAGGCCTGGCACCGAAAATCGTCGAGCTGGTGGGACAGTATTTGCAAACCCTCAAGGCCAAAGGTATTTCAGTGCTGCTGATCGAGCAGAAACTGACGATTGCCATGGCGATTTCCGACCGGGCGCTGGTCATGGGGCACGGGAGTATCGTGTTTGACGGCACGCCTGACGGTCTGCGGGCAGATGCCTACATCCGAAAAGAGTGGCTGGAAGTCTGAGCGTGTATAACTGAAATTTAAATTCCCAAGGAATCTTGTCGCTATGACTACCCTTTACGAAGTTCACGGCACTGTCGCCGTCATCACCCTGAGCAACCCGCCCGTTAACGGACTGGGTCATGTAACCCGTTTGAGTCTGACGGACAATCTGCAAAAAGCCAACCTTGATCCAGCGGTCAAGGCCATCGTTTTGACCGGTGCTGGCAAGGCATTTTCTGGCGGGGCAGACATCAAGGAATTTGGCACACCCAAAGCACTGGCTGAACCGAATTTACTCAGCGTCATTCTGGCCATTGAAAATTCTTCCAAGCCGGTTGTGGCGGCCATCCATTCCGTCTGCATGGGCGGTGGCCTGGAGCTGGCGCTGGGCTGCCATTACCGCATTGCCGCACCCGGCTGCAATGTGGCGCTGCCCGAAGTCAAGCTCGGCCTGATCCCCGGTGCAGGCGGCACACAGCGTTTGCCGCGCGCCCTAGGCGTAGAGCCTGCACTGAACATGATCGTCAGCGGCGAGCCCGTCAAGAGTGAATTGCTGGCGCAAATCCCTGGCCAGAAGCTGTTCGACAGGATGGCTGAGTCAAGCGAGTCACTGGCGCAGGAGGCGCTGGCATTTGCGCAAGCCATCTCTGATACCCGGCCATTGCCACTTGTGCGCGACCTCCCGTGCAAGCATCGCAACGGCGATGCGTACTTTCAGTTTGTCCGCAACATGGTCAAGGGCAAGGCCAAAAATTTCCCGGCACCACTCAAGTGCGTCGATGCAGTTGAAGCCGCTACCAACGCCAAGTTCAATGACGGCATGCTGTTCGAGCGTGAAATCTTTATCAACCTGATGTGGACACCCGAATGCCGGGCGTTGCGGCATATCTTCATGGCCGAACGGGCCGCGTCCAAAATTCCGGATGTGCCCGCAGACACGCCAAAACGCGACATCAAATCCATCGCCGTGATTGGTGCTGGCACCATGGGCGGCGGCATTGCTATGAATTTTTTGAATGCTGGCATCGCCGTCACGATGCTCGAGATGAAGCAGGACGCACTCGACCGGGGCATTGCCACCATCCGCAAAAACTACGAGGCGCAGGTTAAAAAAGGCAAGCTCAAGCAGGATAAGTATGAGCAGCGCATGGCTTTGCTCACCACCACACTGAGCTACGAAGACCTCAAAGATGCCGACATGGTGATTGAAGCTGTGTTCGAAGAAATGGCTGTCAAGGAAAAAGTATTCAAGGAGCTTGACCGCGTGATGAAGCCCGGAGCCATCCTTGCATCCAACACTTCAACACTGGACATGAACAAGATAGCGGCCTTTACCAAGCGTCCGCAGGATGTGATTGGCACGCACTTCTTCAGCCCTGCCAACGTGATGAAGCTGCTTGAAGTCGTGCGCGGCGAAAAGACCGCCAAAGACGTATTGGCTACGG
>JBKJOH010000238.1:0-3974 GCA_046593295.1 Polaromonas sp.
CTCGCCAGTAAGCCAGCCCTGTCGAACTTATCCAATAAGCGATGCCATAGGCGAGACCCACTATCAATAGATACGACAACATTTACCCTCCCTTTTTTGAATCGCACGACGGACACCTTCAGCGCCCGGTGTTGGCATTACGCTTTCAAGGCCACGTGCATCCATCTTCACTCCCGTTCAATTGATACCAAAAGTTGACTGGGGCTACTACTGCCAGCGAACCACTCCCGTTTTGATTTTTGGCACCTCTTCGGGCACTTCCATTCTTTCGCCTCATCATAAGCCGCCGTCATCCTTCGGCCAAGCCCACGCCCAACTCAGGCCGCACCTGAGCGAGGAGCGCCTGTACCGCTTCGCGCTCCGGGCCGCCCAGTTGCAATATCGCGTGCAGGCGGATAGCGAGCTCGGCGTCGGTCATCGACCTCTGAAGCTGTGGCATAGCGGCCTGCTCAAGGGCGCACAGGCGTTTTTCAAGCATGTTCATGGGCGTCACCTCCTGCATAGTCTGGGTCATCCTTCACCACCCGCAGAGCGCTTCCGTGCCGCATGACACTTGCGAGCACCGCACCCCACCAGCGCGGTGTTCCATTCTTCTGGGTGCGGGTGTAGGCACTCAGTTCATCGTCGGTCATCGTTTTCAGGTTGGCATTGGCTTGCGCGCCTTCAAGTTGTGCGACACGCTTATCAAGATTGAGCATAGCCCACCTCCGCTTCAAATACTGGTCGGTTTGTGTTCGGTGACTCAACGAACTCCACGCGCAGGACTTTCGCCCATGTACCAGCAGGCACCGGGCCATCACCCAACACCACGCAGACGCGGTGGGCATCGGCATCCGCAGATTGCTCCAGCAGTTCGATTCGCCTTTCAAGTGTTGCCATGCTGTCCACCTTGCGCGCTTTCCAACACAGCGATGCGGTCGGCCAGGTCTTGCGTTTCAATGCTGCGGCGCTTGCTTTCCACAATGGCGCTCAAGGTCGAGGCTTCACCAGGCAGTAGCTCGCCACCGGCAACCGCTTG
The DNA here is from genome assembly GCA_046593295.1 of Polaromonas sp. Lineage (GTDB taxonomy): Bacteria > Pseudomonadota > Gammaproteobacteria > Burkholderiales > Burkholderiaceae_C > Polaromonas. The sequence continues at coordinate 1,019 of JBKJOH010000238.1, forward strand.
CAGGATTGCAGACTGTGCGGCGCTCACACCTTCGCTGGTGCTGGTGTCCGGCAGGTCAACATTTACCGGGCGCTCTTTTGCTGGTGCTATCAAGCGGTCAAGAATGATTCTTGCGGCCATCAGGTCGCCATTTTTGGCGGCAGTAATCACGGCCTTGGTGATGTCGGCTGCGTCACCCTCCATCAGTGCCAGCAGTAGCCGTGTGGACTTGCTGCGGGTACCGGTAGGTTTGCCCGCCACGTTACCGGATTGCCCCGGCTTGAACCCGTTTACTGGTGCTTTTCGTTTTGTCGCCATGTGCTATCTCCTTTGAAAATTCAATGTCGTATCAATGTCGGCATGTAGTGGGCAGCCTTGGCACAGCACCAGCCCCACACGGCAGCCAGTAGCCAGCCACAGCCCCCACAGCGTCACGTCAAGGTGGTGTATCCAGTTCTGGCAGGTCGCCACCAGTGAATGCGCTCTAACGGCCTTCAGGACTTCCAGCAGCGCGGCAGCTTCGGGCTTGTATCGCTTGTATCGCCCCTAAAGGGTCGCGATACAGACGATACAAAAATAAGCCGTGTATCGCGAAGCCTAAAAGATACAAACGATACAAACGATACAAACGATACAGAGCAATAAACAAGGTTTTCATTTGGCACTTCCTGCAATGGAAACCATGCCAGCGGCCTCGTGGAGAGCTTGCGCGGTCACCAGCGTTTTCATGGCGCGGTAAACATTTGGGCGTTCGTACCGTCCGTTAAAGTGCTTTGCCAGTTCTGCTTTTTTGATGCCAATTTTGTGCGCGGCCATAAACTCCAGCACAGCCCCTTCAACCTCGCCCATGCGTTTACCTGTTTTCTTTTCTGGTGCATCGGCGGTCACCACCACGCAGGAGGTCGCGGCGGCTCCCCATTTGGTAAACCCCAGTGTTACGCCTTCCAACTTGAACCCGATGCGGTCGCCCTTGGTCGCAAGGTCACGCTGCTTTGTGATTTCGCAGCACCGGCCAGTGGGTGAATCAGTGATTTCTATTTCGGTATCCACAGCAGCCCGGATGCCACTCCACCCACGGGCACCAGCGGCGGCAGCTTTCCCGCTATGGTGAATGAGGCAAAAATGCGCCTTGCACTCGGTGCGGATGCGGTCGAAGCGGCGCACCACCAGCCCCATGTCTTGCCCGGCATTTTCATTCGCACCAGCAGACAACCGGGCCAATGTGTCGCCCACAATCAGCCGGGCTTTCATGCCTCGCTGTTGCTCTATCTGGCGCACCGTCTTGATTACCTTGTCGGTGTCGGCCTCACCGTCGAACAGGTCAATCGGGCTTTGCACAATGGCGAAGTTGGGCACCTTCACCCCGTGGTGCTTTTGATAAGCCTGAAGGCGGCCACGCACGGATGCGGGGCTTTCAGCAGCCAAATACACCACCATGCCCGGCTCGGTATTGCGGCCCATCCAAGGCACGCCACGGCCTACAGCGCAGGCCACATCAATCATGAGAAAGGTTTTCCCGCTGTTGCTGTCGCCATACCAAACAGAGCCATCACCAGCGGTTAGAACGCCTTCCACCAGTTCATCCGGCGGGGTGAACGTATCGCCCAATTCATCGGCGAATGCCACAGACAACGGCAGGGACAGCGGTGCAGGCTCGCCAGCAGCCCGCAGCATGTCACCCAGTACGTCGCCACCGTCACGCTGTGCAAGGTCGTTAGCATCAAAGTTATTGGCCTCACCGGCTGGCATGTAGGCCACGGCAGCGCTTACCTCAAGGGCTATTTTGTCGGCGTCCTGTTCCTTGCCCACGTCTGGCACCAGCACCAGCCGGGCGGTTGCGTCACGGGCTCGCAGGTCGGCAGCTACGCGGGCCACGTTACCCCAGCCGAAACAAACCACAGCAGCGCAGCCGGTCGCCTGCCAGCACGCCCACGCAGCCCCGATACCCTCCACGATATGCACCACAGCGCCGGGCTCGATATTGCCCACGGTGAACGATGCACCGGCCATCGGTGAACCCGGCAAGTTCATTTTTTTGCCTTGGGGCGGTATCAGTTGGGCGCTCTGTAGCGTCCCGTCTGGCGCATAAGCAGGAACCATCAAGGCCCCCGCCATGCTCACACCACCGATGACCAACGCGTCACCGGCAGTCACCACGCGCAGGCTTTTCAGCGGCACCCCGGCGGCTTGCTTTCCAATGATGTACGGATGCGCGGTTGTTGCGGCCTCACAGCGCTCCCACACCTCGGCAGGGCTCATGCCAGGGGCAGGCTTGCGCGTCGGCTCTGCGGCCTTCCTGGGGGCTTGTGTGGGCTTGGGCTGGCGCTGTTTGCCGTCCTTGCTCCAGCCGTTATCCATGGCAGTGCGGAACAGAGTTCCCGGCCCTGTTCCACCGTCTACCTTGATGTTGCGGCAGGCGGCTTGAACGTCACGCGTCCCGGCGTAGTTGGATGCGGTCGAGCTCCAGGCGTCAACGTCCTCAACGGGCAGACCGGCAGCCATGGCAGCCCGGCAATACTTGTGCCATTCATCACGCGGCCCGTCTGCAGGCACGTATTGCAGCGCATCGCGTGCGTCCTCAACGGTGTACCCGTTAAGCATTGGCACCACCTTTGCGGCACTTGGCAAGCCAGGTGTAAATGGCGCGGCGGTCGCTATCGGTCAAGCTGTACACGCCAGGGCGGCAGGTGAAGCCGTCGCGGTCAATAAAGCGGATGCGCTCGCAGGGCAGGTGCTCATGACCCAGCCCACGGCGGCGAAGCTCTGCTACCAGTTCCGGCCCGTTGGAGCATCCCGCTATGTTGTCGAGTTCTTCACGCGATACCGGGCGGCGCAGCAGCACGGTCAGGAAACGCAGGTGGCGCGGGTTGTCGGTTCCGGTAAACTTTGGCCTGTTCGGGGCGCTCGATTCTGCTTTTGTGGGGTCGGGCGTATTCATTTACGCGACCCCCATCACTGTTTTGATTGCGGCCACGCT
>JBKJOH010000068.1:0-11122 GCA_046593295.1 Polaromonas sp.
CAGCAACTGGCCCAGCAATGGCAGCACTGGCGCACAGCGCAAAAGACGCTGCTGGATGCGAGGGATGCACAAGACAGCCTGCAGCGCGAACGTGAGCGTCTGGCCTGGCAGATTGGCGAAGTTGACAAACTGGCACCGGCACCTGATGAGTGGAATGAACTTAACACGCAGCACAGTCGGCTTTCCAATGCACAGGCATTGAGGGATGCGGTTCAGTCAGCGCTTGATGCGCTTCAGGAATCTGAACAAAACGCTACCAGCGCGCTGGGACAAGCGCTTGCGCTGCTGCAAGGCCAGGAGCATATTGAGCCGCAGTTCAAACCGCTGACCGAAGTACTGGCCAGCGCATTGGCACAGGCCGAGGACGTGGTGCATTCGCTCAACGGCTATGCGCGTCACGCAGAGCTGGAGCCGCAGCGCCTGAGCGAGCTGGACGAGCGCCTGTCGCTGTGGATCAGCCTGGCAAGACGCTACAAACGGCCGCCCGCCGAATTGCCTGAGTTGCTCGCTGCATGGCGCGCCGAGTTGCAAACACTCGATGCCGCTGCTGACCTGGTAAACCTTGAACGCATTGAAGCCCAGACGCACAACGCCTATCTTGACGAAGCCAAAAAGGTTTCAAAACTGCGCGCCAAGGCTGCGCCCGCTCTGGCCAAGGCCATCACGCAAGCCATGCAGGGGCTGGGTATGCAAGGCGGCAAGTTTGACGTGGCACTTGGCACACTGGAGCAACCGGCTCAATATGGGCTGGAGCAGGCTGAGTTTCTGGTTGCCGGGCACAGTGGTAGCACGCCGCGCCCTGTTGGCAAAGTCGCATCGGGTGGCGAGTTGTCGCGCATTGCGCTGGCGATTGCCGTGACCACCAGCGAGCTGGGTGAGGCGCAAACCCTGATATTTGACGAGGTTGACTCTGGCGTGGGCGGTGCGGTTGCTGAAACCGTGGGCCGCCTGATGAAGCAACTCGGTAAAGACCGGCAAGTCATGGCTGTGACGCATTTGCCGCAGGTAGCAGCATGTTCTGACCAGCATCTGGTGGTGGCCAAGCACACTGAAAAAGGTAAGACATTCAGTACGGTAGAAGCCGTAAACGGAGAGTCCCGCGTGGCTGAAATTGCCCGTATGTTGGGTGGTGAACGCTTGTCAAACACCACGCTGGCACATGCCAAAGAAATGCTAGGCCGATGACTACGGCACCAAAACCAACGCTTGAAATCGTCTTGATTACCGGCATGTCGGGTTCTGGCAAGTCAGTAGCATTGCACGCACTGGAAGACACCGGTTATTACTGTGTTGACAACTTGCCGCCAGAGTTACTGACCTCGTTTGCCGAACTCGAAAAACAGCACACCGCCAGCAAAGTCGCGATTGCAATGGATGTGCGCAGTGCGACATCATTGCCACTGGTACCCAAACAGCTTGAACAGTTGCGCGCGCAAGGCGTGACGGTTCAATCGCTGTTTCTGGATGCCAACACCGAGACACTGGTACGGCGATTTTCAGAAACCCGAAGGCTGCACCCACTGTCGCGCATTGACGCTTCAGACCAGCACCGCGCACTGGTCGAGGCGATTGAACTGGAGCGCGAACTGCTTGGCGACATGCGCGAACAGGCCCATGTACTGGACACCAGCATGCTGCGCTCTTCACAGCTCCAGGCCTATGTGAAATCATTGACTGCGGCGTCGTCTTCTCAATTGACGCTGGTGTTTGAATCGTTTGCGTTTAAACGCGGCGTACCGCTGGACGCAGACTATGTTTTTGACGTGCGTATGCTGCCAAACCCGCACTACGAATCAGGACTGCGGGAACTGACGGGGAAAGATGAAGCCGTGGCCAGTTTTTTGCGCACGCATTCGGAAGTGGACGACATGTTCAAGCACATTGAGCAGTTCATCAGCTACTGGCTGCAAGCCCTGGTGCGGGATCACCGCAGCTATGTGACGGTGGCTATTGGCTGCACGGGCGGGCAACATCGTTCGGTTTATCTGGTTGAAGCGCTGGCGCTGGCTTTTGGCCAAAAATGGAAAACGCTGAAGCGTCACCGTGAGCTGGACGCTGTCAAATAACCTTGCCTTCAAGCAGTTTGCGAATCGGCGCGGGCAGTCCCAAACCCGGCCAATCGCCAGGTGCAAACCATGCGCCGTGAACCCCGGGTTCAGAAGCAATAGAAGCAGTAGCGGGCGCTGACGGCATCTCCTGCTTTGCAGAAAAGCCTGCAAGTACTGGGCTCAAGTGCATATCTTTGTGCGTCAGCACATGCTTGAACGGTTGAAGAAATTCCAGGCCTTTGTGTACTGATTTCGGAAGAAATACCCTGAGCGCATCTTCATCCACAAAAACCGGCAGGCAGTAAAGCCCGCCCCAAATACCGGTGGCAGGCCTGCGTTCCAGCCACACCGAACCGTCGGGCCGCTTGGCCCACAGCAGGCTCAAGTGCTCTGAGCTGCGTTTGAGCTTTCTGGTTTTGACAGGGTATTTTTCGGGCTCGCCGCTTGCAAAGCCCATGCAGATATTTTGTACCGGGCAAGCACTGCATTGCGGTTTTCGCAGCGTACACAGCGTAGCGCCCAAATCCATCAAGCCCTGGGTATAGCGCGGCATGTTCTCAGTCAGTGCGCGCGTTGGCAACAGGGTGGTCGCTATATCCCAGAGCTGGCGCACCTGCGGGCCTTGCGCCATGTCACCTGGAAACGCGAGCACACGCGTCAACACCCGCTTGACGTTGCCGTCCAGAATGGCCACCCGTTCGGCATGACAAAACGCGGCAATCGCAGCTGCCGTAGAAGGCCCGATGCCGGGCAAAGTCTGCAACTGCGCTGCGGCGTATGGAAACTGCCCCGCATGAAGCGCCATGACCTGCCCGGCGCAGCGATGCAGATTACGCGCCCGGCTGTAGTAGCCCAGCCCGCTCCACAAACCAAGCACATCATCAAGCGGTGCGGCGGCCAGGTCACCGACCGTCGGGAAGCGCTGTAAAAATCGCGCGTAGTAGCTAAGCACTGTGGTGACCTGGGTCTGCTGGAGCATGATTTCAGACAGCCAGACGCGGTAAGGTTCGCGCGTGTTTTGCCACGGCAAGTGCTGGCGTCCGTGGGTTTTTTGCCAGCTCACCACGCGTTTTGCGAAGTGTTGAGGGTTATTGGCGTCTGACCCCAATAACCCTCCGAATCAAGCCGTCTCAATCAGGAAGTCAACTTGGCTGGCGTGCTGGGTAGCTTGACAATCCTGCTGCGCCTGGGACTCAACTGGCGTGCCTGCCAGATGCGAGGTCAGTTCCGTCAACTTGTTGTCAAGATGATCGATGGCCGTTTCAAGCTCTTTGATCTCGCTGATGCGTTCATCCAGCCCCGAGGCTGCGCTCTGGATTCTTTCAATGGCTTCAATGCGGCGTCCAAAGTTACGGCGACGTTCGCGCAATTGCGCATCGAGCTGCGATGCAGCGGACTTGTTCCACAGTTCGACCTCGCCGAGTGCCGACTCAAACACCACGCGCAGACGCGTTGACAGCGCACGCACCAGCCGCTCGGAAAAGTCGGGTTGCGACAATTTAAGGATACTGCTCATACCAAGATATTGCAGATGGCTGCGCTCTATCAAGTCAAGGTCGTAGGAGAAACGTTTTAAGTCAGGCTCTTTCGGTGCCTGCAGCGAAAAGCCGAACTCGGCATTGAGCTGCTTGAAAGATGCCATCAGCATGGTGTGTATTTCACCACTGGTCACCTGGGATTTTCCCAACCCCTCGCGCAAGCGGGAAAAAGTCTGTCCATAGGCTTTTTTGACTCCCAGTTTGATGCCTGGCTGCTTGAGCGCGTGCGTCAGTTCAGCCAGTTCACTTTTCAGTGTCGGTGTACTGAGCAGGTTAAACACCTCGCGCAGCAGCTTGAGGTGTACCGAGCGCACCGCATGGATTTTCGCGCCGCTGGTATCGAACTCGGCCTGTTCCTGCTCAATACGCAAGCGCATGTGTTTGATGACCGACACATTTTTGCCGCGCAAACCGCGCAACTCGTCCATTTGCTCGGCCAGGTCACGGCGGCGAATATGAATCGCGCGCCCGGCTTCAAGACGAAGCTCTCTGATACCGCCGGCCACAGCCGAACGCAGGATTTTCTGCCGCTGCCCCATGATGCCCTCAGCAAGGGCTAGTTCCAGCATCGGCAAGCGGCTGGCCTGTAGCAATTGCTCGTCCTGCGTGACTTTGGCAACCAGTCCTTTTTGTGCCGATACGGGAATGACCTGCGACTCGGGCAGACCGAGTATTTCAGCGGACGTGATGCGCTGGCGGTCGATTTGAGCCTGCACCTGCTCGGGCGAACTCAGCGTGTCCCACAGCGTGTCGATTTTATTGAGCACTACGAGGCGTGAAATTTTGTCTTCATCGCCCGTCATCAAATGCTCACGCCAGATTGCCAGATCAGATTTGGTGACACCGGTGTCTGCGGCCAATATAAACACCACCGCATGTGCCTGCGGAATCAGGCTGACGGTTAGTTCCGGCTCTGCGCCAATGGCGTTCAGCCCTGGCGTGTCCAGAATCACCAGCCCCTGTTTGAGCAGCGGATGCGCGATGTTTATCAGGGCATGACGCCACTTTGGCACCTCGGTCAGACCATCAGGGCCGACCAGTGGATTGTCGTCAATGTTTTCGTCGTTCCAAAAGCCCAGCGCTCTGGCATCTTCCTTGCTCACAAGCCGGACCTCGGCTACTTTTTCAAGCGCCTGTGCAAGCTGCGCAGGGTCATTCACATCCAGATCAACGCGGGTCCATTTTTCAGGCACCGCGCGCCATTCCATCAGCGCCTGAGTTTGCAGACGGGTTTCAATTGGCAGCAAGCGCAGGCAGGGTGGCACGTCTGCGTCATAGCCCAGCTCGGTCGGGCACATGGTGGTGCGCCCGGCACTGGCGGGCATGATGCGCCTGCCGTAGCCGGCAAAGAAGATGGCGTTAATCAGCTCCGACTTGCCGCGCGAAAATTCGGCCACAAAGGCCACCATGACCTTGTCTGACCGCACCTGGGTCTCCAGCCTGCGCAGGCGCTCTTCGACCGCAGCGTCGAGCAGGTCGTGGTCTTTCATCCATTCGGCCAGCAGCTTGAGCCGCAGGGCGAACTCGCGCCGCCATATGCCGTGCTGGTCGAATTGTTCGTTAAAAGACATGGGGTTTTGTCAGTTGTGATTGGTCAATATAGCATCGCGAGTTCGAAAGAGCCACCCGCACCATGGGTTATTGGGGTCAGACGCCAATTTCATTACGATGCATAGGGTTTTTGGGGTCAGAGCCCAAATTCGCCAAGCCCTTGGCTTGCCCTGCGGGCCGGTGCGGCGCACCGCAGCGAAATTGGTGTCTGACCCCAATAACCCCAAGGGCACGATGAATTTGGACTCTGACCCCAAAAACCCATGGAAAAATCCGCTTTTACGCAGCGCTCATCAGGGCTTTTGGCAGCTAGCGCAGTAAAAAGTAGAACGTTGACCCTGGCGCAAAGTTTTGATCGGGCTGCCACAAACCCGGCACGGCAGACCCGCGCGGTCATACACCATAGCCTCCAGCTGGAAGTAACCCGCCTGGCCATTCGCATTAGAAAAATCCCTTAACGTGCTGCCACCTTTTGCAACCGCTTGCGCCAGCACCCGCTGGATGGCGCTGTGCAGCAACAGCGCACGCGGCTTGCTCAGGCGCATGGCTTTGGTGGTGGGCCGTATGCCCGCCAGGAAAAGCGTTTCAGACGCATAAATATTGCCAACCCCGACGACGACTTCGCCCGCCAGCAACACCTGCTTGATGGCTGTTTTTTTGAGCTTCAGGGCTGTGTGAAATGCCGCGGCATCAAATGCTTCGCTCAAGGGCTCGACACCCAGCCGCCCCAGCAACTTGCGCGCTGTTGCGTGACTTTCGCTGGGTGCATAGACCACCGCGCCAAAGCGCCTGGGATCATGCAGCCGCAAAGTCCCCAGGCTGGTGTGCATGTCAAAGTGGTCATGCTTTGCCGAAGGTGGCAGGTCATTGCCAAAGCTGATGCTGCCGGACATACCCAGATGAATCAGCAGCAAGCCTTCGCTCAAATCGACCAGCAGGTATTTGCCCCGCCGCCTGACCCCCGCTACCCGCTGGCCGTGCAGGTCTTGCGGTTCACAGCCCAGGGGCCAGCGCAACGGCTTGCCCATGCGGATGGCGCGGATCTCGGCATTCTGGATGCGGTCAGCAAAACTGAGGCGGGTCACTTCAACTTCAGGGAGTTCGGGCATGGGCAGGCGCAGATGGACGGGTAAATTAGATAAAAACTCTCAGCTTCAATTATCATGGCCCAATGACCAAGAAACACATCTGGACGCATGGTGCTTTGTGGCTTGCAGCACAGCTGCTGCTTGCCCCGGCCATGGCCCAGACAGCAGTGCCCCCCCCCGCAGCGACCGCACCCGCGCAAGCCTCTGCAACAGCTTCAGCCCTGAGCGGCGAGCTTTTCTACCAGTTGCTGATCGGTGAACTCACGGTGCAGGGGGGAGATCCCGGTGCCGGATTCGCGCTGATTCTGGATGCCGCCAGAAAAACCAACGATGCCCAGCTCTACCAGCGGGCCACAGAAATTGCGCTGCAATCACGCTCGGGCGATGCCGCTTTGCAGGCGGCGCAGGCCTGGAAGCAGGCCCAGCCTCTGTCGCGTGACCCGAATCGCTATGTGCTGCAAATCCTGATTGCGCTCAACCGGATCAGCGATACGCTTGGCCCGGTCAAGACGGGTGTTGAGATGGCATCACCAGCCGAGCGCAACCTGGCGATTTCGGCCATTCCGCAAGCCTATGCGCGCGTCAATGACAAAAAACTCGCCAGCAGCGTGGTGGAGTCGGCTCTTGCAGGCTATCTCGGCAACCCGGCGACTGCAGGCGCGGCGTGGACTACCGTGGGGCGTATGCGGCTGGCTGCAGGCGATGCAGCGGGCGCACTGGATGCCGCACAAAAAGGTCAGGCGCTTGATGCCGGCTACGACGGCCCGGTGCTGGTGGCGCTGGAGGTCATGGACCCCAAGCTCCCGCAGGCCGAGGCACTGGTCAAGAAGTACCTAGCAGACAACAGCAATGCAGCCCCGGAAATTCGCATGGGCTACGCCAGGGCCTTGCTGGACGCGCAACGCTACGCAGAAGCCTCTGTCCAGTTGCAAACCATCGTTCGCGGCAAACCCGACTTTGCAACCGCACACCTGGTGCTTGGCTCCCTACAACTACAGGACAACCAGCTTGTACAGGCCCAGGCATCACTGGAGCGCTATGTGGCGCTGGCCCAGAAGCAGGCCGAGCAGCCCGCGCAGAGCGCCCCGGAAGAGTCTGATCGTGGCTTGACGCAGGCTTACCTGCAATTGGCGCAGATTGCAGAAAAACGCAAAGACTTCCCTGCGGCAGAAAGCTGGCTGAACAAAATCGACAGCTCGGACGTCATGATGCAGGCCCAGGCCAGGCGCGCCTCCATCCTGGCGGGCCAGGGCAAGCTGGCCGAGGGCCGGCAACTGATTCGCAGCCTGCCAGAGCGCAAGCCCGGTGATGCGCGCCTCAAGCTGATGGCCGAAGTCGGTATGCTGCGTGACCTCAAGCAATACCAGATGGCCTATGAGCTGCTGGCAGAGGCGATTGCCAAATCGCCCAACGATGCCGACCTGGTGTACGAGCAGTCCATGATGGCCGAAAAACTCGGCAACATGGCAGAAATGGAACGCCTGCTGAGGCGCGCCATTGAGATCAAACCGGACTCACCCAACGCCTACAACGCCCTAGGGTACTCCTTTGCAGATCGCAACGTGCGGCTGATCGAGGCCAGGGACTTGATCCGCAAGGCGCTGGTTTACGCGCCGACAGATCCCTTCATTCAGGACAGCCTGGGCTGGGTTGAATTTCGCCTAGGCAATCGGGCTGAAGCCTTGAAAATTTTTACCGCTGCCTTCAAGGCCAGGCCGGATGCCGAAATTGCCGCCCATTTTGGTGAAGTGCTCTGGACTCTAGGCCAGCGCGACAAGGCCCTGGCGATCTGGCGCGAAGGCGCGCTGCTGAACCCTGAAAACGCCACACTTGTGGAAACGCTCAAACGCTTTCGCGTGAAGCTTTAAGCGCAAATCTCCAGACTTCAAACTCAAAGCCTGGAATTGACTGCTCCATCCATACTGGCCAGCCGCAGCTCACGCTTTGCACCGCTTGCGAGTTTTTTATTTGCTATTATTTTTATAGCTGGTTGCGCCTATAAACAGGCTCCTACAGCCATAAATGACCCTGAAAATCAGCCTAAAAATGGCCCCTGGGCAGGCCGTATCAGCCTACAGATTCAAAGCGAGCCGCCACAGGGTTTTTTTACCGGTTTTGAATTGAAGGGCTCGGCTGAACAAGGTGAACTCACGCTACTCAGCCCCATCGGCAGTGTGCTGGGCTTAATGCGCTGGACACCGACCGAGGCCCTGCTCGAATCAGGTCGTGACGTGAAACGTTTTTCTTCGGTTGATGCCCTGCTTGAGGAGACCACCGGCGCGCCCATACCTACTACCGCCTTGTTTGACTGGCTGCGCGGCAAAAACACAGAAGCCAACGGCTGGTCGGCTGACCTGACGCGGCAAAACTCGGGACGCATCACAGCCCGAAGGCTTGAGCCTGCACCGCAGATCGACCTTCGCATCGTGCTGGATCAATAGCTGCACATTTGTTTTATGAGACCACCTGCCGTCACATCCTCATCGCCTTTGAAAGCGATTTACGACGTTCCCGCACCCGCCAAGCTGAATCTTTTTTTGCATATCACGGGCCGCAGGCCAGACGGCTACCACCTGATCCAGTCTGTCTTCATGCTGATCGACTGGTGCGACACGCTGCACTTTGAGCTGCGCCATGACGGTCAAATTACCCGGCGCGATCTAAAAAGCGAGGCATCTTCGTCCGCTGACGTGCCTGATGAGCCATTACTCGCATTACCCGCAGAAGACCTTACGCTGCGCGCCGCCCGCGCCCTGCAAAAGGCCTGCGGCACAACGCTGGGTGCGGATATCAGCCTTGAAAAACGTATTCCTGCACAGGCAGGCATGGGCGGCGGATCGTCAGACGCAGCCAGTTGCCTGCTGGCCCTGCAGCGGCTGTGGGGCATCCAATTGCCACACAGCGAGCTGCTGGCGATTGCACTGTCGCTGGGAGCGGATGTTCCGTTTTTTCTGTCTGGCGGCCACGCATGGGTTGAAGGTGTGGGCGAGATCATCACGCCCATCCGTTTGCCTGCCGCTGATTTTCTGGTGGTGAAACCCGCCGCCGGGCTCTCTACCCCGGCGATTTTCAGCTCCCCAATCCTCAAGCGGGACACAGAAACTGCTACAATTCAAGGCTTTGCTGCAAATACAGAAGGCCCCATTTCCCCCGTGTTTAGGTTCGGGCGATTCGGGCAGTTCGGACGAAACGATCTGCAGCCAGTTGCCCTGAATTTATGCCCGCCAGTTGGCCAGTCGCTTGACTGGCTTGCCCGGGCAGGACTTCAGGGACGAATGACTGGCTCGGGAAGTGCTGTATTTGCGCATTTGCCGCAAAAAACGGAAATTCCTGACGCTCCCGGAGCCTGGAAAGTCCGCAAATGCAGCAATCTGGAGGCACATCCTCTGGTCGGTTGGTAAAGTCTCGGGCTTCTTCGACTTCTTCGGCTATTGGCAGTGCTTACGAGAAAGTAACGATTGATAGGTTGGAAGTCACGTATGTCATAACGACGCGAGATTTTTATCCTGTGTAGGGGTGTCGCCAAGTTGGTTAAGGCACCGGATTTTGATTCCGGCATTCGCAGGTTCGACTCCTTCCACCCCTGCCAAATTTTTTCAAATTCACCCGTAAATGGTGAATGAGGTGAACGAAAAAACAACAGACCCGCAAATACTCCTGTGTATGGCGGGTCTGTGTGTTTGGAACCTGCGCCCCTGTTCGGGCCAATGGCTTTGCGAGGCCTTTTAGAATTTCAGCTACGACTCAAACATTGATAAATGCCATCGACACAAGCTGGGCCCCACATGCAGACGCAACACCCTGACTTCATGCTTTTTACTGGCAATGCCAATCCCAGCATGGCCGCAGAAATTGCCAAAAACCTCGGTATTTCACTGGGCGCTGCCCATGTAGGACGGTTTTCGGACGGTGAAGTCACGGTTGAAATCCAGCAAAACGTACGTGCGCGTGATGTGTTTGTAGTGCAGTCCACCTGCGCGCCCATCAACGAAAACCTGATGGAACTGCTCATCATGGTCGATGCCCTCAAGCGCGCATCGGCGCAGAGCATTGCGGCCGTCATCCCTTATTTCGGCTACGCCCGGCAAGACCGCCGTCCGCGCTCGGCCCGCGTGCCCATCAGCGCCAAGGTCGTCGCTAACATGCTACAGGCCGTGGGCGTGTCGCGGGTTTTGACGATGGACCTGCACGCCGACCAGATCCAGGGCTTTTTTGACATTCCGGTTGACAACATTTATGCCTCGCCCGTTTTGCTTGGCGATTTGCGCCAGAAAAATTATTCCGACCTGATGGTGGTGTCACCTGACGTTGGCGGTGTGGTGCGCGCCCGGGCGCTGGCCAAGCAGTTAGGCTGCGACATGGCGATTATCGACAAGCGCCGTCCCAAGGCCAATGTGTCTGAAGTCATGCATGTGATCGGCGACATTGAAGGCCGCAACTGCGTCATCATGGACGACATGATTGACACTGCCGGCACGCTGGTGAAGGCGGCAGAAGTGCTCAAGGAGCGCGGCGCGAAAAAAGTTTATGCGTATTGCACGCACCCGATTTTTTCTGGCCCAGCCATAGACCGCATCGCAAAAGGTGAGGCGCTTGATGAAGTCGTCATCACCAACACCATTCCCCTGAGCGACAGCGCTCTGGGATGCAAAAAAATACGCCAGCTCTCCGTGGCACCGCTGATCGCTGAAACCATTCAGCGCATCGCCAACGGAGAGTCGGTCATGAGTTTGTTTTCGGATCAGGACCAACCGGCCTTGATCTGAAGCAAAAGGTGGTTGCACAGCGAGTTTGCTGCGCAGCCTTTTAAAACTGAGATGAGCTGGTCGCGGCACACCTCTTTCCAAGGAGTAGTTTATGAAATTCGTCGCTTTTGAGCGCGCCAAGCAGGGCACGG
>JBKJOH010000147.1:0-3906 GCA_046593295.1 Polaromonas sp.
ATTGTGCGCAGTGTTTGTCGTAGAGCTTTACGCCTTGCTTTGCAGCGGATGTAGATACTGCACCCGAAGTGTTCGATGTGGTTTTGGCCGTCACCGCGATGTCAACTTCTTTGGGGCCTGAGTCTGCGGGCAGTGCTTTTAAAAATGTGGCCATGGCATTCAAGTCGGCATCGGTCAAATACTGCGTGCTGCCGCGCACCACTTCTGCCATGGGGCCGATGACCGATGCGCGCTCGTTGACACCGTTTTTCAGCAGGCTGACGATGCTGTGCTGCGGCCAGTCGCCCACGCCCGCTTCAAGCTTTGACAGCAGCGACGGTGCGTACCAGTTTTGAATCGGTATCAAACCGCCTGCAAGGTTGAGCGCGTCATTCGCGCCTAGCGCGTTGCGTGCGGCATGGCAGGCGTTGCAATGGCCCAAGCCATCGACAAGGTAAGCGCCCCGGTTCCATTCGGCACTGCGATTAGTCTCTGCCTTGTAGATGTAGGGCTTGAAAAACAGCGCGCGCCATACCGCCAACGCCGCTTGTGAGTTGTACGGAAAATCAATCGCATGGGCGGTGTTGGCCTGCGCCACTACGGGCAAACTTTTAAGGTACGCGAGCAGCGCGTCCGAGTCTTCACGCGTGATCTGCGTGTAGTTGGTGTACGGAAAGACCGGGTACAACAGCCGCCCGCTTTTTGATCGCCCGTTGTGCATGGCACGCCAAAAGTCTGCTGATGACCAATTGCCGATACCGCTTTGCACATCCGGCGTGAGGTTAGACGTGAACACGGTGCCAAACGGCGTGCCAATGCCAAGCCCGCCTGCATAGGCTGCACCGCCACGCGCCGTGTGGCAGGCGGCGCAATTGCCTGCGCGGGCTAGATACGCGCCACGTTCAATTTGCGATGGGTCGGCTGTCGATGCGGTTTTAGTGGCCGAGAAATCTGCTGTGGTTTCATCACGCGTGTTTAAAAACCAAACCAGCGCGGCAGCCATCACTAGAAACGCGATGACGGCGGCAAAGGCCTTGAACACGATTTTCATTTCGTCGCCTTGGTGACTGGTGCGGGCGCGCTGCCGCAGGTGATGGGGCTGGCCGCTATCGATACCGCAGGTTTGGTATTTGCAGGCAAAGGTTGCGCGGCCAGCCAGCTACCCACCGCGTTGATGTCTTCCAGGCTCAGGCTGGCCACCACGGCCTGCATGCAGTCGGGCGCATGTGCTTTGCGCAGGCCTGCCTTCCACGCGCCGAGTTGCGAATTGAGGTAGTCGCGCGGCAAGCCGAGCAAGCCCGGCACGTTGGGCACCACGCCCGTCATGGCCGTGCCGTGGCACTGTACGCAGGCGGGCACTTGCCGAGCAGCGTCACCCTGCTTAACAAGTTGCTCGCCACGCCTGAGTACATCCGCCGCGCTAGGTGCGGCCAGCGGTGCGGGGTAGGGCACATCAAGTTTGGAGAAATACTGCGCAATTTCCATCAGGTACGCATCCGTCAAGGGCTCGACCAGCTGCGTCATCAGCGCGTAGTGGCGTCTGCCGTCACGAAAGTTCAGCAACTGGTTGTAGAGGTAGCCCGCAGGTTTTCCAGCCAGACGCGGGTAGTAGCCATCCGGCGCAGCGCGGCCTTGCGGGCCGTGACAGGCGGTGCAAGCCAGCGTGCGCTGGGCGATGCTGTCTTCAAACGGGGCGGGGGCTGCGGCTCGCGCGTTGGCTGAAAACATCAGCAGCGCGGCAAGTGCGTGGCTTAAAAACAGGCGAGAAAGAGTCGTTGGCATGCTTCGATGATGCTCCAAAGTGGCTTGGACGTTGCGATTACTTCATAAAAACCTTATTTCGGCTTTACGAGTCGTTAAAACTGGTTTCAGGGCCAGTTTTTACCCCTAAAAGTGGCTGTAGCCCAATGAATACGGGCGCGAGCAGCTATGTTATTTGTAGCAATTTGATTTAATTGGAGTCTGACCCCAATTCTTCTGACCCCAATTCTTCTTCAATTCTTCTTTGACCCCAATTCTTCTTTTGAAGGCGCAGCTGATGGCGCGGCGCTGCCAAGGGCTCGACTGACGTTAGTCGGCCGTTTTGGTCAGCTCCCAAATGCACGCAGGCGGAAAGTTTGCGAAAACCCATTTGATTTGTCGCCATTTGAACTCCACAGGTGCCTCGAAGGGGGCGCGTAGACCATAGGTATATTGGATGAGCCGCGAGCCAGGTGAGGAGGTCAGAAAGCCCACAAGGCTCTGAACGGTCAAGTGTTTGATGGCAGGCGGCAGCGACCGAAAGGGCAAGCTGGAGACCACCGCCACAGGCCCGCACTGACGGTAGTTGTCGAGTGCATGGTGGGCGGTCGAATTCAGGACGGTCAAATTCGGATACCGCTGCTTCAGGGATGCGGCCATCTTCTTTTGCAACTCGACGACCTGCAGCCTTTCTGCATTGACAACCTGGGACAGCGCATGTGTCACAGCGCCTGTGCCGGCACCCAGTTCCAGGACATGCTCGCAATCTTTCGTCAAATGGGCCAGCTCGCGCGCCAGACGTGCAGAAGAGGGCACCAGCGCACCCGTGGTGCGAGGCTCTTTGAGCATACGAAGCAAGATTGTGTAGGCCATTAAAATTTTGTCTGGTATTCATCGAAAACGCATGGATGAAGGTTATCGACCCAAGCGGCGCGCTCGTTGACTTTATTCAACAAGCCGTCATTTTGGCACGGGGGTAGGCACGTTGTTTAAACTTGCCGCTCCATCCAGAACCACCGGAGCATTGAATGACCACCACCACCATCACTACCGCCACCGCAGCCGCCTACAAAGACACACAACTTCTCAT
Organism: Polaromonas sp.; assembly: GCA_046593295.1. Taxonomy (GTDB): domain Bacteria; phylum Pseudomonadota; class Gammaproteobacteria; order Burkholderiales; family Burkholderiaceae_C; genus Polaromonas. Next base: position 2,810 of record JBKJOH010000147.1, read on the forward strand.
CAACAATGAATGGTGCGCTGCTGCCAGCGGCAAGACACTGGATGTGTAGATGCTACTTTTTGCCACTCAAAATAGTCACAGCTCGTGCAGGCAAAAGCTGCTTGAAATCTGTATCGAAGGTGACGAGGTGGTCATCCATTTGCAAAACTGCTGCTGCAAGCCACGCATCGGGCAGGTCGTTCCCGCTTAGTTTTTTCTCTAGACAAATGCGACGGAGCGCCGGCCATTCGGCAGCTTGGTTGGGCATTTGCACACCCGGGCTGTCTAGTATTGCGTCGATATAGATGATCGCCTGGTCGATCGGAGTCGGTAGCGCAAAAACTTTTGGATTAGTCACCAGACGCAGGTAGCTGGCAGCCACCATGGGCAAAAGTTTGAAACTGGCTCCTTGAGAGCAATCAATCAAAGATTTGGTCAACCAAGCCAGGGCTACTTTATGGTTCGGGTGGTCATTGCGGGAAGCCGCAATGACCACATTGACATCGGGTGTCATTCAGCGGCGCTCAGGATTCAGCCGCTTCAAGCATGGCCCGGTTGCTGTTGGGGTCGATGCCGCCACAAAGGCCGCCCTTGCCATTGAAAACTGGCAGCTTGGGCACGTAGTTGCGCGCTTGCATGCCTACAGCTTTGCCAGCTGCTAGGCGAAGACGCAAGCCTTCTTCGATCAGCCGAGTGAGCGTGCTGTGATGCTGGGCTGCCATGGCTTTTGCAGAAGCGATCAGATCGTCATTGAGGTTAAGCGTGGTTTTCATGATGCCAAGTGTACAGATTTCTGTATCAATGACGATATGCCTCGTGTTGTCACGGGTTCGCCTGCACCGCTCAAAACCCGCATTTTGGCTTTGCTAGTCATTAAAACTCGTTTTTTGGCGATTTTTTACCCCGTAAAGTGGCTGTAGCCCAATGAATACGGGAGCTAGCAGCTATGTTATTTGTAGCAACTTGATTTAATTGGAGTCTGACCCCAATTCTCAATTCTTCGGTGGTGGAGCCGCAAGACCCAGCGGGCGTAGTCACCGACCCCTGGGCCGCCCTGCTGCAAGTCGGCACGCAGTTGGTCGCTGCGTTGAGCGCAGCCAGCGATGCGCAAGCCCCCC
>JBKJOH010000142.1:0-6240 GCA_046593295.1 Polaromonas sp.
GCTCCCTCGGCCCCGAGGGTATCTGGCCAGGCCAGGCAATGGGTTTCCAGCAGCACCCGCCCTTCCCTGGATGCCGACGATGTCAACGGCGGGCGGGTGCTGCTGGAAACCCATTGCCTGGCCTGGCCAGATACCCTCGGGGCCGAGGGAGCCTACGGTAAAATCATTCGGGTGGAACTACTACATAAACTGCACGACGAGCTCAAGTATGACGGCCTTGACAGCTTGAAAGCGGGCATCGCCAAAGACTGTGCAGATGCAAGGGCGTTTTTCGCAGCGCGAATTTGATGGGGCAAAAGTAGCCTTCAATGCTACCGCCCCGCACTCTTTACTTCACAAGCCACCATTGCAGTCGATGGCTTAGTTGATGGCTTTATAGCGAGACATGCTTCGCTCCTTCAGAATTCCAACATGACCGACGCTACTCAAAAAACCGATTACCGCAGCACCCTGAACCTGCCCGACACACCCTTCCCGATGCGCGGGGACCTGCCCAAGCGCGAAGCCGGTTGGGTCAAGGAATGGGAGGACAAAGGCATTTACAAAAAGCTCCGCACCGCCCGCCAAGGCGCCGCCAAGTTTGTGTTGCACGACGGCCCACCGTATGCCAACGGCAGCATCCACATTGGCCATGCCGTCAACAAAATCCTCAAAGACATGATCGTCAAGGCACGCCAGCTTGAAGGCCTGGACGCACTTTATGTCCCCGGTTGGGACTGCCACGGCCTGCCGATTGAAAATGCCATCGAAAAACTTTATGGTAAAAAATTGGCCCCCACGTCCGCCCTTGGCGTCCTGCCCCTCGAGGGGGCCGCTCAGGGGCTAGGGAGCGACCCGTCGCCCCTGACTTCCCGCGCTGAGTTTCAAGCGAAATGCCGCGCTTTCGCCACCGAGCAGATCGCCGGGCAAATGGCCGACTTCAAACGGCTGGGCGTGCTGGGCGAGTGGGACAACCCCTACCGCACGATGGATTTCGCTAACGAGGCGAACGAAATCCGCGCGCTCAAACGCATCATGGAGCGCGGCTTTGTTTACCGTGGCTTAAAGCCCGTGTACTGGTGTTTTGACTGCGGCTCGTCACTGGCCGAGTTTGAAATTGAGTACGCCGAGAAAAAATCGCAAACGCTTGATGTCGGCTTCAAATGTGCCGAGCCTGAAAAATTAGCCGCTGCGTTTGGTTTGAAGACCCTCGCCAAAGATGCCTTCGCCGTCATCTGGACCACCACTGCCTGGACCCTTCCGGCGAATCAGGCGCTCAACCTCAACCCAGAGCTTGACTACGCGCTGGTCGATACCGAGCGCGGGCTGTTGGTGCTGGCATCAAGTCTGGTTGATAAATGCCTTGAGCGTTACAAGCTGACGGGCAAGGTCATTGCCACAACGCTGGGTAAAAACCTGGCGTTGCTCAACTTCATGCATCCGTTGTATGACGTTAAAAATGACAACGGGGTGGCTGGCTACAAACGCTTCAGCCCGGTGTTCCTCGCCGACTACGCTACAGCCGACGACGGCACCGGCATCGTGCATTCGTCACCTGCGTATGGCGTGGAAGACTTTAACTCCTGCATTGCCAACGGAATCGCGCTAGATGACATCCTGAACCCGGTGCAAGGCAATGGCCGCTATGTGGATGACCTGCCTTTGTTCGGTGGCCTCAACATCTGGAAAGCCGCGCCGCTGGTAATTGAAAAACTGCGCGAGCATGACCGGCTGTTTGCCACTGAAAACATCACTCACAGCTACCCGCATTGCTGGCGGCACAAAACGCCGGTGATCTACCGCGCCGCAGCGCAGTGGTTTATTCGTATGGACGAGGAAAGCTCGGGAAGTAAAGGAGTTTTCACCAAAGACAAGGCCAGTAAAACCCTGCGCCAGCTCGCCCTAAACGCGATTGAAGAAACCCGTTTTTATCCCGAGAACGGCAAAGCCCGTTTGCACGCGATGATTGCCGGCAGGCCCGACTGGTGCATCAGCCGCCAGCGCAACTGGGGCGTACCTCTACCGCTTTTCATTCACACCGCCACGGGTGAATTGCACCCGCGCACCATGGAGATCATGGATCAGGCCGCCAGCATGGTTGAAGCAGGCGGCATTGAAGCGTGGAGCAAAGCCAGCAGCGAATCCATCATCGGCAGGGACGGTGAACATGGTGCGCCCAACTACATCAAGAGCACCGATATTCTTGACGTGTGGTTTGACTCCGGCACCACGCACGACCATGTGCTCAAACACAGCCACGCCTATCAATCCGCATGGCCAGCAGACCTCTACCTTGAAGGCCACGACCAGCACCGCGGCTGGTTCCACTCATCGCTGCTCACGGCCTGTGCCATGTACGACGGCGCGCCCTACAAGGGCCTGCTGACGCACGGCTTCACGGTAGACGGCAAGGGCCGCAAGATGAGCAAAAGCGAAGGCAATGTGGTGGCGCCGCAAGAAGTCAGCGGCAAACTGGGGGCCGAGATCATTCGCCTCTGGTGCGCCTCAACCGACTACTCGGGCGACCTCGGCATTGACGACAAAATCCTGGCCCGCGTGGTCGATGCCTACCGCCGCATCCGCAACACGCTGCGCTTTTTAATGGCCAACGTCAGCGACTTTGACCCGGTGAAAGACGCAGTGCCGTTTGAAGACATGCTGGAGATTGACCGCTACGCACTGTCCAGAGCAGCGCAATTGCAGGCCGACATCCTGGCGCACTACAGCGTGTATGAATTTCATCCCGTGGTGTCCAAACTGCAAATCTATTGCAGCGAAGATTTGGGATCGTTCTACCTCGACATCCTGAAAGATCGGCTGTACACAACTGGTGCCAAGTCACTCGCTAGACGCAGCGCACAAACCGCTCTGCATCAAATCACCCACGCCATGCTGCGCTGGATGGCGCCCTTCCTCAGTTTTACGGCAGAAGAGGCGTGGAAAGAATTTGGCTCGTCTGAGTCGATCTTTCTGGAGACGTATAGCGCGCTCCCCTCACCTGACGAAGACCTGCTCATGAGGTGGAAATCTATTCGCGCCGTAAGAGCTATCGTGAATCGAGGTATCGAATCTCTCCGTGCCGAGGGGAAGATCGGATCTCCCTTGCAGGCGGAAATCACATTGGCAGCCCTCGAGGGTCCGTCATCCGACATTCTCAAATCGTTGGGCGACGAACTGAAATTTGTATTGCTGGTTTCCAAGGTCAATCTCACAGAGTTTTCCCAAATATTAAAACTTACGACCGAGGACGGATACGACATTGATGTGACTTTAAAAGATGTCGCTCCTTCAACTGCAAACAAATGCGAGCGCTGCTGGCACTATGTAGAAGACGTAGGCAGCGACCCAGCCCACCCCACCATCTGCGGCCGCTGCGTCAGCAATTTGTATGGCGCTGGTGAAAAGCGGACAATTGCATAACCATCTGCAATTGCCTATAACAGGAGCATTTATGCAAGCCCATTCAGCCATAGCCCCCTTGATGCCGCCACTGCTAAATCTGCCAGCCGCGCAAAAGCTGGAACTGATTGAAGAGTTGTGGGCCAGCCTCACCCAGAGCGATCTTGACAGGCCCGTGCCTGCATGGAAGCTGGAGACTTTGGATCGGAGCAAGGCCCAGCACCTATCAGAACCAGAATCCGCGCAAAGCTGGGAAGCTCTGCGTCAAGAAACGCAGAGTGCCCGTCGCTAGAGCTGATGCGCACGGTCATCTTTACAAGTTTTGCCAAGTCACAATACCGCTAAGCTCACAACTGGTACGAAACTGCTCAAGCGGGTTTAGGTGAACAATTCGCCAATCAGGTGGACGATGCGTTGTTAAGAGTCAGGCGCAACCCGGCTCAATTCAAAATCGCGGCCAAACAATACCGCAGAGTGTTGCTCAAGCGCTTCCCGTATGAAATGTTCTTCGAATTCAATGACGAGCAAGTCATCATTTATTCTGTGTTTCACACTTCGCAAAATCCCGAGCGCTGGGAAACACAGCTTCTCTAATTTCGAATTCAAAAACAATGGCCAAAACCACCTTCACTAAATCATCCAGCGCCATGCTCCCGTGGCTGGGCTTGGCGCTACTGCTACTGATTGCAGACCAATTCACCAAGGTGCTCATCCTCGGCTACTACAGGCTTGGCGATGGCACTTATGTCACCAGCTTTTTTAATGTGGTGCGAGTTCACAACGCAGGCGCGGCGTTTTCATTTCTGGCCTCAGCGGGCGGCTGGCAGCGCTGGTTTTTTACCGGCATCGGTATGGCTGCGGCGATTTTTATTGTCTGGATGCTCAAGTCGCACCCTGGTCAAAAGCTCTTTTCATTCGCACTCGCCTGCATACTGGGCGGCGCCATTGGCAATGTGATCGACCGCACACTTTATGGCTACGTGGTGGATTTTCTGGACTTCCATTACGCAGGCTGGCACTTTCCTGCTTTCAACGTGGCCGACAGCGCCATCACGGTTGGTGCGGTTTGTCTGATTTTGGATGAGCTGCTGCGGGTGCGCAGAGCACGTTGAGGGCAAGGGTCAGAAACCTGAAAACCTGCCAAAAAAGCTCGTTTTTAGGGGCTGGAAATAGCTGTAGGCCAATAAAAACGGACGTTACCAGCTACTAATTTAATAGCGAAAGCTTCAGACTGCCAACACCTCAACCAGTATCAAAGCCGCCTCTGTCGTAAATTCCCCGCGCTGCAAGGCCGCAACCAGCTCCACAGCCTCCATCAACCGAAACTGCTCCACCTCGCCATCCTGATTCACCGGCATCACGCCCTCAGGCACCGTGCAGCGGTACCAGTCGATGTCTTCAATCACATAGCCCGCACCGTTACCCTCTGGCGATGGCCTGCGGGTCAGCACGCGGCCGCTGTGGGTGACGTTTTGCAGTGTTGCTATCTTCAGCCCGGCCTCTTCCCAGGTCTCGCGCTCCAGCGCTGTTTCAAGCGTATCAAGGCTTGAGACCATGCCGCCCATCAGCGTATCCCACAGACCGGGGTCGTTGGACTTTTTATGTGAGCGCTGCTGCACCCAGTGGCGGCCATCGGGTGTCTGGCCGGCCAGATGTACCGCTGCGGTGGCGATGCCCAGTGGCCGCACGGCGGCGCGCTCTACCGTGCCCTTGAGGTGGTCGAACTGGTCATGCACTGCAAGCTGCTCATTGCGCCATTCACCAGCCAGCCCTGCGCCGTGCAAGGCCCTGGCCAGCAGGTTCAGGCTGATGGTGACATCGCCCAACAAGCGCCAGCCCAGTTCCAGCGGATGCTCTTCTTTCAAGAGCTGGCCAGCTTCGTTGAATGCTTCGAGCAGGTCGTGCAGGGCTTTTTGATTCAGCAGACCGGGCTCTACCGAGCCGATCACCGACTGCCCTGCCCACAGCGGCACGCGCGGGCGCAGGGGCGGCACGACTGCGCTGACACGCAATGCCTGCAGCCATTCAGAATCAAATGAAGGCTTTGCAGTCATGGCGGTTTACAGCGTCAGGATGGTGCAGCCGGTGCTCTGGCGCGCTTCCAGAGACCGATGCGCCTGCTGCACCTCGGCTAGGGGGAAGCGCTGGTCGATGCGAATGTTGACCGTGCCGCTGCGGACCATGCCAAACAGCGCCTCGGCCATCAGCTGCGTGGTCTTGCGCGTCGCGATGTGGGTGAACAGCGTGGGGCGGGTCACATAAAGTGAGCCCTTGGCGGCCAGCAGACCGATGTCCAGCGGCTCGACTTTGCCCGAGGCGTTGCCAAAATTGGCCAGCAGGCCAAACGGGCGCAGGCAATCGAGCGACTTCAAAAAGGTGTCCTTGCCGACCGAGTCATAAACCACCTTCACGCCCTGGCCGCCGGTGATCTCCTTGACGCGGGCAACAAAATCTTCCTTCGCGTAATTGATGGTAAAGGCCGCGCCGTGCGCCGTGGCCAGCGCGCACTTTTCGTCGGAGCTGGCCGTGCCGATCAGTTGCAGGCCCATCGCTTTGGCCCACTGGCAAGCGATCAGGCCGACACCGCCGGCAGCGGCGTGGAACAGCACAAAATCGCCCGCACCCAGCCCGCCCTGCGGCTGGGTGAAGCGCAACAGGTACTGCACCGTCAGGCCCTTGAGCATCATGGCCGCGCCGGTCTCGAACGAGATCGCGTCGGGCAATTGCACGACATTCTTCGCGGGCATCACGCGCAGCGTGCAATACGCGCCGGGCGGGTTGCTCGCATAGGCCGCGCGGTCGCCGACCTTCAGGTGCATGGGTTGACCGGGGAGGCCCTCGCCCACCGCCTCGACGACGCCG
>JBKJOH010000155.1:0-5902 GCA_046593295.1 Polaromonas sp.
ACTTCAGCGGTGATGACTTCACCGGTGCGCATTTCAGAGCGCTGGAGTGATTCGTTGAATAGATCGGCAAAAGATTCAGACATTGATTTTCCTAGTCCACACAGCGGGGTTCATTTAGCGGAATTGCTAAAAGTTTTGATTCTGCTTGCGGCTTTGTAGGCAGCTTTTGAAAGCTGCGGGTTACGTTAAAAACCTGCTGACCAATACGCCATGAAGCGCCGTGAAGCGCCATGAAGGCGCGGATGGGGATCAGAAGGGCCGTTTGCCCTGCCACCAGTCAATGACCTGACCCACCGACTTTTCAATCGAAAGATAGGAGTTGTCTAACAGCACGGCATCATCAGCAGGTTTTAAAGGGGCTGCTTTTCGCGACATATCGCGCGCATCACGTGCCTCTAAATCTTGCTGAACTCCCGCCAGTGTAGCTGAATTTCCCTTTGAAATCAACTGCTTATAGCGGCGCTCGGCGCGGTGGGTGCTGCTGGCAGTTAGGTAAATTTTCAGTGCTGCATCGGGGAAAACAACGCTGCCCATATCGCGGCCATCTGCGACCAGACCGGGTAAGGTCCGAAAGCTGCGCTGTAACGCCATCAGCGCATCGCGCACCTGGAGGTGAGCGGACACTTTCGAGGCGGCCATACCTGCTGTTTCGCAACGAATGGCATCGGACACGTCCTTGCCGGCGAGAAGAATGCGGTCACCCCGAAAGCGGACGGGAATATCTCGTGCGATGCGGGCTACCCCGTCGCCGTCATCCAGCGAAATCCCGGCTTGCGCGGCGGCATAGGCACTCAAGCGGTACAAGGCACCGGAGTCGAGGTAATGGTAGCCCAGCCGGTGCGCGCACAGGGCAGCCAGCGTGCCTTTGCCAGAAGCCGTCGGGCCGTCAATGCAGATGACCGGAATGTCTACAGTCCGGGCTTGGGTAACGGCGAACAAGGCTTCGAAATAGTCCGGAAAAGTCTTGGCCACGCACTTGGGATCCAGAATGCGTATCGGCAACCGCGCTGGATTAAACGCTGCCAGCGAAAAACACATGGCGATGCGGTGGTCGTCGTAGGTGTGGATGGCACTGGTTTGCCATTTTGTCGGCGGTGTGATCGTGAGGTAGTCGTTTCCTTCCTCAACTATCGCGCCAAGTTTTCGCAACTCACAGGCCATTGCCGCAATGCGATCGGTCTCCTTGACGCGCCAGCTCGCAATATTGCGCAGCACCGTGGTGCCTTCGGCGTAAAGCGCCATCACGGCGAGTGTCATGGCTGCGTCCGGGATGTGGTTGCAGTCCAGATCAATCGCCTTGAGCGGCCACGCACCCCGGGAAATTCGCAAACTGCTGTGGGTGGTGCTTATTTGCGCACCCATCATGCGAGCCGCTTCAACAAAGCGTATGTCGCCTTGAATCGAGTTTGCGCCTACGCCCAGGATTTCAATGTCAGCCTGACCCAAGGAGTCAGCGGAGCCCGCAGCAATTGCGCCAAGCGCTATGAAATAGCTGGCAGACGAGGCATCGGCTTCTACGTGAATGCTGCCAGGCGACTGGTACTGGCTGTCTGCCGGAATGACAAATTTCTGCCAGTTATCTGCGCCAAGGGGACGCTGGACATCAATGCCAAAACGCCTGAGCAGCTTGAGCGTGATTTCGATATAGGGTTTGGAGATCAGCTCGCCTACAACTTCGATGCAGATGTCGCTCTTTGCAAGCAGTGGCAGCGCCATCAGCAGTGCAGTTAAAAACTGGCTTGACACATCACCACGAACCTTGATGGGTGCGTCGAGCTTCAAGTGACCAGCGTAGAGGCGAAGCGGTGGGAAACCTTCGTTGCCAAGGTAGTCAATGCCGCAGCCTAGCTGCCGCAAGGCATCCACCAGATCACCAATCGGGCGCTCATGCATACGCGCCACGCCAGACAGTTCAAACTCACCACCTGATAGCGCCAGCAGCGCCAATGCGGCTGTCAGGGGCCGCATGGCGGTGCCTGCATTGCCCATGAAAAGCGCAGCTTTGGGGTTGACCATTTGCCCACCCAGACCACCAATGGTGACGGAGTCAGCGCCTTTTTCAATGCTGCAGCCCAACTGCTCAAGCGCCTCCAGCATGACGGCTGTGTCATCAGATGCCAGCAGGTCATGGACTGTGGTTTTGCCGTGGCTTAAAGCTGCCAGCAGCAAGACGCGATTGGAAATGCTTTTAGAGCCCGGCAGGCGGACTTTGCCGCCCGCTGTGGCCAATGGCGGGATGTCGAGATACGCAACGTCGAACATGGTGCCGACTTAACTTTTCGGCTTGGGGCTGGCAATGCGCCAGTTGGCACGGGTTTCGCTGGCCCGTTCGATCAGGTTTTCAAGCGCATCGCCGTCGCCGCTGGCAATCAGCTTTTCCAGCGACTGCAGGGTTTGCTGGAATATTTTTGACTGGTCGAGTAACTCTTCCCGATTGGCAATCAGCACATCGCGCCACATTTTTGGATCACTCGCGGCAATCCGGCTGAAATCCCGAAACCCTGGGCCTGCGAGCGAGAGGTATTCTTTCCCGCGCGACTGGCCAGCAATGCCATTCATCAGTGCGAAAGCAATCAGGTGCGGCAAGTGGCTTACCGCTGCATAGGCCGCATCGTGGGACTCCGGCGACATTTTGATGACATCGCAACCAAGGGCTGTCCAGACATCGACTGCTTTTTGCAACTGCACGGTGAAGGTGCGTTCAATGGGGGTGAGGATGACCTGCTTGCCCTTGTACAAATCGGCATCCGCATGTTCAACGCCAGAGACCTCTTTGCCGGTGATGGGGTGGGCTGGCACAAAACAGCCCAAATGATCGCGCAGCACGCGGCGCGCTGCATCGACCACATCACGCTTGGTCGAGCCAACGTCCATTACCAAAGTATTTGGTGTGATGAGGTGGCGGATGGCCTTGAAAGTAGCTTCAGTTGCAGACACGGGTACTGCCAGCAGCACAATGTCTGCACCAGAGACGGCCAGCAACGCTGACGGTGCCTCCACATCAATCACGCCCATCCGGCGTGCGCGTTCGGTGGTGGATGGTGATTTGCTGTAGCCCACGACGCATTTGACCAGCCCCGCGCGCTTGAGCGCGAGCGCAAATGAGCCGCCCATCAGCCCGCAACCGATGAGACCTAATTGCTCAAACATTCTCGAAATCCAGACATAAATATGACAAAGCGTAAGGGCAATGTTTTTCCGCCGGGCCGCCCCAAGGAAAAATGCGCCCCCTCGGGGGGCAGCGAATTACACGAAGTGAAAAGCGTGGGGGCCATGTCATTCACTGACGGGGTAGATGCCCAGTACCTTGTAAAAAGCGCAGAGCTGCTGTAGCTCTGCCAAAGCAGCACTGACGTGAGGTTGTGACGGATGGCCCTGCAAATCAATGTAAAAATAATATTCCCACTGGCCGGAGCGTGCCGGGCGTGACTCGAAGCGCGTCATCGAAACACCATGATCCTTGAGCGGAACCAGAATGTCGTGTACGGCACCTGGCCGGTTGGTGACCGACACCACCAGGCTGACGCAGTCATTGCCAGATGGGGGCGGTGGTGGCAGGGTTTGCGGCAGGCATACCACCACAAAGCGTGTACGATTAAAGGCTTCATCCTGAATGCCAGGTGCAACTGTATGCAGGCCAAATTGTGTGCCGGCACGCTCGCTGGCTATACCTGCCCATATCGGATTTGTGGAAGCCAGCCGCGCACCTTCTGCATTGCTCGACGCAGCGTGCCGCGTGGCATTCGGTAGATGGCTGGTCAGCCAACCCTGGCACTGCGCCAGCGCCTGCGGATGGGCGTAAACCGCTTCAATACCATCCATGGAGTCAGACAGGCGCAGCAGGTTGTGCCTGACCATCAAGCTGAGTTCGCCAACGATATGCAGGGGCGATGTCAGGAACAAATCAAGTGACCGGGAGACAACACCTTCGGTGGAATTTTCAACGGGTACGACACCGTAATGTGCGCTGCCAGAAGCCGTTGCGCGAAACACTTCATCAAAACTGACGCATGGAACCTGCTCAATGCTGGCTCCAAAAAACTGTAACGCCGCCTGTTCGCTGAAGGTACCGGCAGGGCCTAGATAGGCGACGCGTACGGGTGCTTCAAGAGCCAGGCAGGCCGACATGATTTCGCGCCACACAGCTACTACATGCTCGTTTTTGAGCGGGCCCGTATTGGCCTGCTGGATTTTCTCAATCACCTTGGCAACGCGGTCGGGTCTGAAAAACGGTGAGCCTTCACGTTTTTTGACTTCTCCAACCTGTTCGGCAACACGTGCACGGCGATTCAGCAGGGTCAGCAACTCCTGATCTATGGCATCAATCTGAATGCGCAGGTCGGCGAGATTCAAGGTCATTTCTTGGCGGCAGGCTTGCCTTTGTCCGGCGAGGCTGATCCGGAGGGTGCTGCCCTGGGTGCCGATGTTGTTCCGACAATTTTGGTTGCCGCATCGTCAAACTCCCTGACCCTGGCCGTCACGTCATTGCGCGTCGCGTCGATCAGCTCTTTGGCAAAAACATTTCCAAGTTCTGGTGCTGCGGCCTGGTATTTCTTAATCACGGGCGACTCAAAAAACGTGGCAATTTGTTTGAGCTCATCAAGGCTGAAACGCTCCATGTAGGCAGGAATCAGTGCGCCACTGCTGACCTGGATGACCCTGCCGTTGATGATTTTTGAGACATCGTCGTAATAGGCCTTCAACGCTGCATTGAGCTGTTCGCGTGCCTGCTCCTGGCGGGCCTGGGGAACGTTGCGTTGAAGCTGTGGTGCCCAGTTTTGCAGTATTTCCTGCGTTGCGCTGTCGGCAAGCTGCCCCACCAGTCGCTGGAGCTCAGGGCCTTGCTGAAGCGCAACCACCCTGGTGGCCCAATCAAGCTTCGGATCAGCACTTTGTGCCAAGCTTGCAGTTGAAAATGCAAGGCTTGCAATAGCCATGGTAGCCATGGCGGTCAATAGTTTTTTCATTCCTTGCTTTCCGGGTTTTTGGGGGGTGATTCGGAGGGCTGCTCGCTTTTGCCAGCGTCTGCATCGGGATTACCGTTTTCGTTGTCAGGGGTGCTTTCGTCAAGCGCAGCGTCGTTTTCAACGATGCGCTGTAGGCCGCTCAATTGTGAGCCTTCGTCAAGTCCGATGAGGGTTACGCCTTGTGTAGCCCTGCCCATTTCGCGGATTTCACTCACACGGGTGCGCACCAGCACGCCCTTGTCGGTAATCAGCATGATTTCATCGTCAGTATGAACCAGCGTCGCAGCAACAACCTTGCCGTTGCGCTCGCTTTGCTGAATGGCGATCATGCCTTTTGTACCGCGTCCGTGGCGCGTGTACTCGGTAATGGAGGTGCGTTTGCCATAGCCGTTTTGGGTGGCGGTCAGCACACTTTGCTGCTCGTCTTCGGCTACCAGCATGGCGATGACGCTTTGGCCGACTTCCAGCGACATGCCGCGTACGCCCCTTGCGTTGCGGCCTAACGGGCGAACGTCTTCCTCATCAAAGCGTACCGCCTTGCCGCCATCGCTGAACAGCATGACATCGTGTTTGCCATCGGTGAGCGCAGCGCCAATCAGGTAGTCGCCATCGTCGAGATTGACCGCGATGATGCCGCCTTTTCGCGGATTGTTGAATTCATCCAGCGCCGTCTTTTTCACCGTGCCCATGGATGTCGCCATGAACACATACTGGTTTGCCGGGAAGCTGCGCTTTTCGCCGGTAAGCGCCAATACAACGTTGATTTTTTCGCCCTCTTGCAAGGGGAACATGTTGACAATGGGCCTGCCGCGCGAGCCGCGCGAGCCCGCCGGTACTTCCCATACCTTGAGCCAGTACAGCCGTCCACGGTTGGAAAAGCACAGGATGTAGTCGTGCGTGTTGGCGATGAAGAGCTGGTCGACCCAGTCGTCTTC
>JBKJOH010000265.1:0-16000 GCA_046593295.1 Polaromonas sp.
GGGTGCTTGTGGTGATGCTTGAGCCGCGGGCGCGAGTTCCGGAACGGCAGGTGCGTCGGGCTCATGCCCGCGCTGGCGCACGGCTGACTTGATATCGACGACATCGAGCCGTGTCTCGTCGTAGCGCACGGTCGCGCTTGCTGCGGCGAAATTTACCGTCACGCTTTCGACCCCCGGCACCTCGCCGATCCGCTTTTCGACCTCGTCCACGCTCAACACCGACAACATGGCATGCACATCAATAACACTGGTTTTCATCGGATCTCCTTCGTCGGCCTGCTGTTCAATAGGTCTTTCAACTCGACATCTTGTGTTTAACGTAGCGACCCTTTTCGCCAGGTGTTTCTCCCTGGACCATTTCACAGGCTGCCACGGGTGTCACCTCCCCAGCACGCCAAAACCAGCCTACCGGCAGAAAGCGATCAGCCTGATTTGCTATTTCTTCACTTGCGTGGAAGGACACTTTCAGACCAGATTCCACCTGCATGAGCTGATCGGGAAGCGGCCGGAATTGCCCGGTTGCTTCGTCGTGCATATGGGGCATGAATATGCCAAGCTGATATTCAGATAGTCTGCGCAGCATCTGCTGGACTTCTGGGAAGTGGATTGCGTCCTGTGCAGTCTGTATCGCGGATGGCAAGCCACGGGTATTGCCTCGGGAAACATTGGCTATCGTCATGATGATCTCCTATTGAATATTGCAGACCCATTTAAAGTGGCTGGGTCAAATGCCAGGTGCATTGCTTTGTGAGGTTTCGTTAGGTAGCACCAACCTCGCTGAAATTGACTGTGGCAGCAATAGTCGCGCCCTAGCTTTTGTCCGGCGCCGTTTGGTCTGGTTTTTCGTCAGGTGCGGTTGGAGCGTCCGGGGGTTTGGAAGCGTCGGAGGTGGGAGCAGGGGCGGCTGGCGGCTCGGCTGGGGGCGATTCTGGCGTCGCCGACTGTGCCGCCTTGCCTTGTGGTGCATCCCCCGCAGGTGCTGGCGCGGCAGTCGGCACCGCCGGGGTAGCTTTCGACTCCGCCGGTGCGGGGGTGGCAGCCTCGGCAGGCTCATACCCGCGTTGGCGCACGGTTGACTTGACATCGCCTATCTCAAGCTGGGTCTCGTCGTAGCGCACGGTCGCGTTTGCTGCGGCGAAATTTACCGTAACGCTTTCGACACCCGGTACCTCGAAAATCCGCTTTTCCACTTCGTCCACGCTCAATACCGTCAGCATGTCGTGTACTTCAATAACGCTGGTTTTCATGTCTGTTCCTTTTGACACTGGATTAATACGTCCCGTAGCCGAGACGGTTGATTGCCGCTTCGATCTGGTCGGTCGCCCTGCGCGGGTAAGCTCGTTGAGGCTGAGAAACACCTGACAGTGGGCATTCCACTGCAGGTGGGCTACAACCTATTTTTTGGACATCGTGCATGCAGTCGCAGAGTGTTGATGCGCAGCAGCGGACTCTGTTTGCGCAGTTGCGGCAAGGGTCTTGGCGGCATCGTTGTGGCAATCGTTGTGTTCATCGATGGCCTTCATGTGGTGGTACGCAGCGGCGACATGCCGCGCTGCCGCCAGATGGTGATGCTCGCAAGCCGGGTGAGTTGTTGTTTCAGTCATGATGAAGTTCCTTGGTAGTAGTTAAAAGTGCATGAAGGCAAAATTACCGATGCCATGGGCGCATGCTACGCGCCCATATGCCAGCCGCCGCGCCTTCACGCGACGACCTCGGTGGGGTAGGTGCAAGCCGGCATTCCGGCTTGGCACCCAGAAAAATAGTCGCAAGGCAATGCGACTGGTGTATGGGGAGGAACTCTGCATATTGCTTCTCGTGGAGTAGTGGGCTCAGGCACCGGGATCGATGCCGATAAGCAGGGTTGTATCGGATGCGAAGTAGTACGGGGGGACTTCCAGGTTGGTCGGGGCGGGCACGTTCTTGAACACCCGGCCGGCAAGATCGAACTTGGAGCCGTGGCAGGGGCAGTAAAAACCGCCTGGCCACGATGCACCGAGGTCTGGCGACTTGGGCTCCGGGCGAAAGGTGGGTGTGCAGCCCAGGTGCGTACACACCGCCACCAGAACCGCTAAGTCGGGTCTTGTAGCACGCGCTTCATTTCTGGCGTATTCAGGCTCGTTCGTTCGTTTGGAGCGCGGGTCGGCCAGCAGTTCGTCGTGATGAGCCAGCGCATCAATCATGTTCTGCGTGCGCCTGAGCACGAACACTGGCTTGCCACGCCATTCCACCGTCTTTAGTTCACCCGGCTGTATCGCCTGCAATTGAACCTCGACTGGGCCACCCAGCGCACGGGCCCTCTCGCTTGGCCCGAGCGAGGCCACAAACGGAACCGCCATGGTCACCAGGCCCACGCCACCCGTCACGGAGGTTGCTGCCAGCCACAAGCGGCGGTCGGGATTGATTGGACTAAGTTTTGCCATGGTGGGGGCCTGCGTCCCGGTCCAGTAGCGACTTGCGCTCTTCATACTCGGCGGGAGTGATCTCGCCACTGGCCAAGCGCCGGTGCAGCAACTCGTGCGGCGTATCACGCGAGCGATTTCTCCGGTCGCCCGTGCGCCCCCAGTCACCGAACACAAAAACTCCGAGCAGTATCAGCCAGAACAACCACCACAGGCCGTGCATCCCACCCATCATGTAACCACCGTCGTATGCCATCTGTATCTCCTTAGTGTTTAGGGCTATTGCCCGGCGTTAGCGCCAACGCTGAGCGGACTCGGTCCAGGCGCAGCGTCAACGTGCGGATCAAGCCAATTTCGAACGTGACGCTCACGATGAACCCTCCACGCTGCCGACCAGCGAGCTACGCGAAACAGTCTTCCGCCCGTGCCGCCAGCCAACGTGCTCATAGACACAGCTCCAGTACAAGCCAACGCCAAATCCGAACAGCAACTCTTCCAGCGGCAATCCAAACGGTCGCCACGGGAGCAACTCCGGGAGGTTCCAGACGGCTTCTATATAACCGGGCCAGGTCCAATGCAGTCCCAGCAGAAAGACGAGATAAAGTCCAAAAAAAATGACACCCCCCAGCAGGCTATTGCGCACCAGATCGGGACGACATAGCGCAGCGGCGAGCGCACCGGAGAGCAGGGCCAACAACGAGGGGTAGATCGGATTCCACGGCAACTTCAGAAGCAACAGGAAAACCGGGAACGGCGCGATAAGCGCCAGCAAGTGCCAACGATGTCTGCCGGAGTGCCGCTCGGTGTCGCCCATGACGCTTTCCGGCGCCACGCTGATGGCGCGATAGCCTGCTGCACCAATGCCGCCGATGGCGAAGCAAAAAATCAGGCTCTCTACGTCAAAGCCGGTGCGCTGCGCCAGGTCAAATAGAGAGGGTGGATTCCAATATGCAGGAACGAATACCGGTTCCGTCAAACCGAAGGCCGCCGTCGGTAAACTGGCCCGAAGCATGATGCGGCGAACGCCCGGCACAAGCATGTAGAGCGCCAACCACAGCAGCATGAACGCGCTGGACCAAACAAGCCAGACGTATTTGAACCCGGTCGGCATCATGCGACGTTACCAAGCCAACGCGCAGGGACACGCCAGCCAAATTTGAAATACGCAAAAATAATGGCACTCAGTAGCGCTGCAAAGAAGCACCAGACGGAGAACAACGCGACTGCGAAAAACCCATATGCGACCGCGAACAGCAGCAGCGCCAATAACCCGAAGAGCCGGATCGTTGCGATGCTTGAAAAGAAGCAACTGACGCAAGTGGCTGCCACGTAGAGCAGCATCACTGGGATATTGTAGAAATGTGGCGAGACGTAGACGATGTTCTCGGCTAACACTGCTGTCACCGGGAATTCGATGATCAGAAAAAGCAGGTACAGGCCCACGAGAAGTCCGATTCCCTGGAAGCCCCAGATAACCGCGCGGCGCCAGGGCACGGTTTCGAGCAAGCCAATTGCGAAGGGCACGAATATCGGCCACAGAACATGCGAGAACATCGAGAACAAGTACGTCATCGCCAGATTAAGCTGCGGTGCATCGAACCGGAAGGACAACCACAACGCACCTTCAACCATCTGCTGCAGCCCGAACATCAGCGGGATCGCCGCGAACGGGATCTCTAAGCGCTGCCGCGTTGCGCCCAAGGTCGCCACCCCGAGCACAGACAAGGCCGTGCCGGCTACGAAACTTGCGGTGGCGGAGAAACACATGATGAAAGGGTGCCAATAGTTGAGTCAGAGCACGAGCGGTTTGTCCGCAAGCTCGTTTCGATTTCCGATGCCCGCAGGAAAATGCTCGGTTAGCTGGCGCGTGACGGCCTGAATGCCCTGCACCGCGCCATCCTCGAAGTTCGACTTCTTGAACGCCGATTCCATGGCCGCGCAGATCGTTGTCCACGCGCGGCTGCCGGCCTTTGCATGAATCCCCCGGTCGGCGACGATTTCCACCTGGCGGTCGGCGAGCAGCAGATAGATCAGAACGCCGCTGTTATGCTCGGTGTCCCATATGCGTAGCTTCGAGAACAAGTCAAGGGCACGCTCGCGTGCTAATTGACCGTCGAACAGCGGAGCGGTATCGAGTGCGCCTTCAACGACAAAGCGGATCTCCCCCATGTGGGCGGCTTCGCTGGCCTTAATGCCTCGTTCGATCACACTCAAGGTCGAGCGCGGGAAGGCCCGATTAACCCGCGCTGGGGTCATGGCAAAGTGGCGACAGATTCGTTGGATATTCATGCCTAGAACCTCCCGGAGGCACCGCCTCCGCCAAATCCACCACCGCCGCCACTGAAACCTCCACCGCCCGAGCGACCTCCACCCATGCCTCCGTAGAAACCGCCACCGTACATGCCGCCGTGCCCGCCCATGCCGGTACCCAGCAAAGTGATCAGGAACGCAATACCGCCGGCGAGCGCTGCGGCAAATGCGGCACCAGCAAACAGCCAGCCCAGCAACCCTAGCAAGCCGCCAGCCACCACCGCGCCGGAAACGCGACCCAGCGTTTTGCGTAACACACTACTGAGGAACAGTGTCAATATAAACAGCAGCGGCCACAGTTGGCCGATGCTCTGGCCAGCCGAGCCAGCCGAGCCAGCCGCGCCGCGCTTGGGTTCAGGTAGCGGCTCACCGTCGATGACTCGAATCATCTGCCCTACACCTGCGCTGACACCCGCGAAGTAGTTTCCTTGGCTAAGTGGCGGTGTGATCACCTCGCTGACAATGCGCTTGGCGGTGGCGTCGTTCAACACTCCTTCAAGCCCGTAGCCAACTTCGATCCGTAACGTGCGGTCGTCCTTGGCTATCAGCAACAAAGCACCGTCATCGACCTTCTTGCGGCCCAGCTTCCACTGTTCGACCACGCGCAAAGCGTATTGCTCGATCTCTTCGGGCTTGGTGCTCGGCACGATCAACACGGATAACTGCGTACCCTTTTTTGTCTCAAAGGCGCGCAGTGTTTGCTCCAGTTCTGACTGCTGTTCGGCCGTCAGTGTTTTGGTCAGGTCGGTCATACGCGCTTGCAACGGCGGCACCGAAACCAGCGCTTCGGCGGCAAAGCCGGGCGTGCCAGCCGCCACAGCCACCAGCCACACGGTGCACAGCAACTTGGAGACGCCGATATTGGCAAAGCGAGCGATGCTCACGGCGAGCTCGCAGGCTTCGCCGCGCCTGCACCAAAACTCACGGCAGGCGGCGCTGCCAGCGCCTTCTCATCCGCTACATTGAAATTGGCCTTGACGGAGTACCCAAACACCATGGCCGTCAGGTTGCTGGGGAAGGAGCGAACGGTCACGTTGTAGCCCTGCACCGCGCTGATGTAACGGTTGCGTGCGACTGCGATACGGTTCTCAGTGCCCTCCAACTGGGCCTGGAGGTCGCGATAGCCGGTATTCGCTTTGAGATCGGGATACTTTTCCACCACCACGAGTAACCTGGACAAAGCTCCGGACAGATCCTTCTGCGCGGCCTCGAATTTGGCAAACGCCTGCGGGTCGTTGACCAACTCGGGCGTCGCGTTGATCGCCGTCGCTCTGGACCGCGCATTGGTCACCGCGACCAAGGTGTCCTGCTCGTACTTCGCATAGCCCTTGACCGTGTTGACCAGATTGGGCACCAGGTCTGCTCGTCGCTGGTACTGGTTCAGCACCTCTGACCAACTGGCCTTGATCTGTTCGTCGCCAGACTGAAATGTGTTATAGCCGCAGCCGGTCAGGCCGATAGCGAGCATCATTGCAACTGCTAAGAGAAATTTACGCATGGTTTTTACTCCTGTGTATGGATGTCACTGATATCGGGCTGCATCATTTGGCCAGCCGGTTTGCAGCGATGCAGTCTAGAGTGAACTCGAACGCGATATTCGTATCGGGCTGCACCAGCCTGTTCTTCTTGCCGGCATAGTGCAGGCGAGACAGGATGTCGCGGATCAGGTTCAGACGCGCCAGATGTTTGTCGTTGGCTTTCACGATGTGCCACGGCGCTATTGGCGTGTGCGTTCTGAGTAGCATGGCATCTCGGGCTTCGGAATACGATTTCCAATGTTTGACCGCCACAGCGTCGATCGGGCTCGTCTTCCACTGCTTGAGCGGATCACGCTGGCGTTCGGCCAGGCGACTGATCTGCTCGTCCTTGTCAATATCGAGGTAGTACTTGAGCAGCTTGACGCCTGATTTGACGAGCATTTCCTCGAACTGCGGCACCGAGCGCATGAACTCTTCGTGCTCTTCCTTGGAGCAAAAGCCCATGACGTGCTCGACACCGGCACGGTTATACCAACTGCGGTTGAAAAGGACGAACTCCTCAGCCACCGGGAGCTGAGGGATATACCTCTGGAAGTACCAGCCGCCCAATTCGCGGTCCGAGGGTTTGCCGAGAGCAACCACGCGCGTCTCGCGAGGACTAAGGTATTCGACGATGCGCTTGATGCTGCCGTCCTTGCCGGCGGCATCGCGCCCTTCGACCACCACCAGAATCTTGTCGCCACAACCGATAAAGTGACGCTGCAGCTTGACCAGCTCGATCTGCAGCAAGTGGAGCTGGGCGTGGTAGTCTTCGGCGGAAATCGCCTTATTCTGGTCCGATAACTCCACACGGAGCATGGCAGACAAGTTGCCGTCATCACCGTCCGCCCCGTGATGTTTGTCCTTGCGATTCTTCTTGCTCATGACACACCTCCGGGCTTTGCCAGCTGATGCTTAGCTTGATAGCCGAGGCAATGGCTGACGCCTGAGATCTTGCCGCAGGTCATGATGTGGACATCGAATTTATGAGTTCGCATGGTGGTTTTTTTTCAGGGTTAAAGGTTTAGGGTCAAGCTGGCGCGACGCGCGCTCCGAACGCTGGAATAAAACGAGGCGTGCGCCCCTCCCATACCTCGTACTGCTCTCCGAACTGCTCGCGCATTTCCGCCTCTTCGGTGACAGCCAGCCGCGCATACATCACCAGCAGGATCGGGAACATCAGCAAGGTCAGCAGCGTCGGCCACTGAAGTAGGAAGCCGAGCAGGATGAGCACAAAAGCGACGTACTGCGGATGACGAATTCGCGCATAGGGGCCTGTAACGGCCAGCGTTTTGACTCGCTGCGCCTTGTAGAGGACATCCCAGGCATTGGCCAGCAGATAAAAGCCAAACCCCAGAAACACATAGCTGGCGATATGCATCACGCCAAAATGCGGATCACCTTTTTCTCCCAACAGCGTCGACCACAGGTGTCCGGCGTCATGTGACAACAGGTCGAGCTTCGGAAACTTTGTCTGTAGCCAGCCTGACATCAGATAGATAGTGAGCGGAAAGCCATACATCTCGACGAACAATGCAACTACAAAAGCGCCAAACGCCCCAAACGTTCGCCAGTCGCGCGAAGTCTGAGGCTTGAAGAAGCTGTATGCGAATATCAGGAAGATGGCCGAATTGAGGATGACCAATGTCCATAGCCCGTAGGCGGGCGCATCGTGGGTCATGATCGATCTCCGGTTCCGGGAGCTTGCTTCGCTCCTGCGTTATCGGCGTGCTTCTCGCCGCCATGCTGGTGATCATTGCCGCCGCCATCTCCCCCATGCCCCCCATGTCCACCGTGCATGAAGAAGTGCATCAACAGGCAGGCCAGCAACAGAATGACTGGCAGCGCGCCAAGGAAATGGGCACGGTGTTCGGTGAGCAGGAAATACAAAGCGATACCGCCTAGCACGATCAGACCGATTGAAGATCGTGAGCCCCAGAAAGCTTTGGGTTCAGTAGGGCGTTGGGAATGATCGTGGTTCATTGAAGGCTCCAGAATTGAGGCAGCGAATTACCGCGAGAGGCGGTTGTGCAACCAGGCGAAGATTGACAGCTGTAGCCCGTTCACTTCGCCGGCACCGGCGGCAAGCGGTCCATCATCATCTGCATCATGGAGTGCATCATCTCCATATGCTTCTCCATCATTTGATGCCGCGCGGCCATGTCCTTCGGCATACCGGACATTCCCGACATGCCACCGGGCGACATCCCGCTCATCATGGTCATGCCGTCCTGCATGGTCTTCATGTGCTCGGCCATCAGCGCGTAGCGTTCCTCGGGTGTTTTGGCCGCCATCATCTTGTTGTGCATCTCTTGCATGGACTTCATCTGCGAATCCATTCCGGCCATAGCGAGTTTGGATTTGCTGGGCATGGTTTTGGCTGTAGGCGCGGAAGTGGCACCAGCCGGGTGATGGGCATCGTGCTCTGCGGGCGTTGCTGCCCATGTTTGAGCGCCTGTGATGGCAAACGCGATGGCAACGGAGAGTGAGGTAGCGAGTTTCATTGGAAATTCCTAATGTTTAAAGGGGAGTAGCTGGAAAGCCACCTGTTTGATGCGTGACATCGGCGTACGCGATGGGATGTCCGGGTTTGCAATTTGTACCTGCGTACAGTGTCAAACCAGCCAAGCAGACGCTGACCGTAGGGCGCGAAGCGCCAGGTCAGGTCTAAAGGGAGACGTTAAAGCGCCAGGCGAGACAGGCCGACCCTGATTGGGAACCCGGGATCTGGGGGCCGTTGAATAACCGCCATGCCACGCGCTGAGACAACAGGCGTTGCCGTGGTCCAGGCAACGGTAAGGAAAGGCATCAGAACAGCATGAGTTAAATCGAAGCCGACCCGCTGCTTTGACATGGATTGGGAACCATCGTCGCAAACCTTGAGGCATTGGGATTTTGATGCCTCTAGCCCGGAGTCATGGTCGGGAATCGCGTGGTCATGGGCCGCTGAAATTGCATGTCCTTCCTCGGCAGCAGAGGAATGGGAATGCGCCGCCTGATAGCCATGATCATGCTTCTCCTCGGCCTGAATCAAACAAGCATTTGCGGCCCCGGAAGCCAAGGCAAACAGCCACACCCACAAGACCACGAATGCGGTATTGCGCTTGGTGCGGGAGCTGAAAAAAGGCTTCATTGTGAGCAAACGTTATGGTCGATTCAATGTATCTCGATCCGAAAATACGGAATTGATCCATATCAAAGAGGACGCAAGAATTTCTCTGAGTTGATTGTTATCACAAAGCGATCCAGCATGTGTGCGTTGGCGTACATACAGCATCGATTTTCCTGAAGACGGGCTATTCACCTACAAGTTGTGCGCCAGACTTCTACGCAATGACCACAACAATGGTGCCAGCGGCCTTCTGGTGCGCAAAAAGGTGACTTGTCACCGACCTTGCGTAGGCGGCCTTTGCATCACGCGCCGATGGCAATCATCCACAGCGCCATCACCACCATGCCAAGGTCTTCCACAATCGTGACGGTGCTCATGGGCAGCTTGAAGACTGCGCCAAGGCAGGCACACTGAATGCTGCGCTTGCTGGTCACAGCCTGAATGACACCGATGGCTGAAAATCCCATGACCACGACTGTGACCCAATGCGTTACCAGCGGGTTGAAATGCGCCAGGTAGGCAATGCCAAGCGCAAGTTCGACCAACGGGTACAACAGCCCCCAGCCATGCCAGCGGCGCGCCAGCAAGTCATAGCCCGCATAAGCATCGGCAAAGGCGTTGATGTCCAGCAGCTTGAAAAATGAAAACACCAGGAAGAAGCCCGCCATGAAGTAACGCATGGTCTCTTCGACACTCATACTGGAGGCACCACCATGGCCCCATTGAACGAGCAGGCTGGCTCCCAGGATGTATCCGACTATCAGCAGCAATGGGCTGTAGGTAGCCAGCCAACTGGCCGGCTCAATTGCCGGCTCAATCTCAGGTGCTATGCTTTCAATAGCTGCTTGCGCCTTTATAACCGGTGCTACAGCCATTTCGGGCTGTAAAACATAGTTGCCTGCGGCGGCTACGGCATTCTTCAGTGCGGCAAAGTCAGCGTTTGGATTGTTGAGTACAACCTGCATCGGGCTTAAGGTCACGACAACGCTTTCGGCGAGCGGCTCTAAGTTTGCGCTCACCCGTTTGATGCATGCGTTGCAATGCAGGCCTTCAAGTGCGTAAGTGATGGTCGTCATACTTGTAGTTTCCTAAAAGTTCAATGTGAATGGGAATTTGGCAAGCTGCGTATCTCACGACGCGCATGCATCAGCACCGACCAGCCACCGCTGATTGCCAGCAATGCCATCACCAAAGCCACTGCCAAGTCAGGCCACGCGGTGTGTGTACCGGCCACGCCAAGCGCCGCCAGCATGACAGCAATGTTGCCGATAGCGTCGTTGCGTGAGCACAGCCACACGCTGCGCATGTTGGCATCACCCTCGCGGTAGGCATACAGCAGCGCCGCGACCAACAAATTGACGATGAGTGCCAGTAAGCCAATCGCGCCCATGGTGGCTGGTTCAGGCATAACCCCTTGCATTGCGCTCCAGCTTACCCGCCCCAACACGAACAAGCCGAAACCAAACATGCTCAAACCCTTGAGCACCGCTGCCCATGCGCGCCAAGCCAGGCTGCTGGACAACACTGCCAGGGTGACCGCGTAGTTGACCGCATCGCCAAAAAAGTCAATGGCATCGGCCAGCAGCGACACCGAGCCCGATTTAAAACCCGCACCCAGTTCGACAAAAAACATGGCAGCGTTCAGAACCAGCGCAATCCATAAAATTTTGCGGTAGCGCGGATCGCTTGCGCCGGGGCTGGCGTGATGGTCGTGGCAATGGGCTGACATTTTTTCCGAGTAAGTGATGCCGATGAGATGATTGGAAACCCTAAAGTCAGTTGAAGGTCAACCGGCTTGTTCTAATCCCCTCGTGCAAATGCGGGTTAAGCACCCCCCATCTTAAATGTGTAGAAAATGGTTGCTCAGTGTCAAGGTAGGCCAAGGCGAACAATCGTATGCAGTCAAATCAATCAACCAGGGGCTTGCAGCCCGGTGTAGCGGCGGCGCTGGGTTCAGCGGTTCTGTTTGGCGCGGGGGCACCGCTTGCCAAGTGGCTGTTGGATGCGCTAAGTCCGTTGATGCTGGCGGGCCTTCTGTATTTGGGTTCGGGTGTCGGCTTGGCGAGCTATCGCCTCATTAAAACCGGTCGAGAACGGGTGTTATGGCCGCAGCTCAATACCGGCGAGTGGAAGTGGCTGGCCGCAGCCATCATTTGCGGTGGTGGTATTGCACCGGTGCTGCTGATGTGGGGCTTGTCTGAGATGCCTGCAAGCAAGGTGTCTTTGCTGTTGAATGCCGAGGCTGTATTGACGGCTGTGCTGGCATGGTTTGTGTTTAAGGAAAATTTTGACAAACGAATAGCGTTGGGCATGGGCGCAATTGTTGGGGGTGCGGTTTTGCTGAGTTGGCCGTCGTACGAGGCAACGGTTAGCGCGAGCGGCATCGTTTCGTTTTTACCAACCCTCGCAGTGCTTTTGGCATGCCTGTTTTGGGCGTTAGACAACAACTTCACGCGCAAGGTGGCTTTGGCTGACGCGTCTTGGATTGCCTGTGTCAAGGGCTTGAGCGCTGGGGCTGGTAATTTGACAGTGGCCTTTGCACTGGGAGCGGTACTTCCGGCTGGAATGACGTTGGCACTTGCGATGGCTGTAGGCTTGTTCGCCTATGGCGTGAGTCTGACCTTGTTTGTGATCGCCCTGCGGCATTTGGGTACGGCGCGTGCAGGTGCCTATTTTTCGACTGCGCCATTTGTGGGTGCCGGACTAGCGGTTATTTTTTTGGGTGATTCCGTGACCTGGCAGTTACTGCTTGCAGCCGCCATGATGGCTGTTGGCATCTGGCTGCACTTAACAGAACACCACGCACATCTGCATCAGCATGTGCCCATGGTGCACATACATGAGCATTCACATGCAGAGCTGGACGAGCACCATACGCACGGACACATTCCAGCATTTGTGGGACGCCATAGCCACGGCCACAAGCATGAAGCCTTGAGTCACAGTCATGCGCACTACCCGGATTCCCATCATCGCCATGAGCATTGAAGGCAAGCGTCACCCATAAATCACCAGCTGCCTGACGCGAGTCTTCGCGTCAGGCAGCGACAATAAGCGCTTTATGTCGGAGTCCGTATGTTGAACCCCAGCCCGCTGGCTGCCCTGGTCTGCCTGTGCCTTGGCGGCTTGGGCTTGCTGGTACCAGTGCAAGCACAGGCCCAAGTCAGCGCCAGCAGTGTGTTTATCGAACAGTTGACAACACAGGAAGTCAGCGCTGCGCTCAAGGCCGGAAAGACCACCGTGATTATTCCCGTTGGCGGCACGGAGCAAAACGGCCCGCATATGGCCATAGGCAAGCACAACACGCGGGCCAGGGTGCTGGCGGGACAGATTGCTGCGGCACTTGGCACAGCGCTGGTCGCGCCTGTCGTGGCCTACACCCCCGAAGGCAATATTGACCCACCGACAGAGCACATGGGCTTTGCTGGCACGATTTCGATTCCGGACGATGTTTTCAAAGGTGTTTTGCTGGGCGCTGCCCGCAGTTTTAAAAAGCATGGCTTCACCGACATCGTGCTCTTGGGCGACCACGGAAACTACCAGAAGCTGCTGGCTGCCGTAGCGGTGCAGTTCAATCGTGAGGCCGCTAAAGGTGCGTCATCGGCACGAATGCATTTTGTTGCAGACTATTACCGCGCCACACAAGGCCCCTATATTGCCGCGCTCAAAGCCAGGGGCTTGAGCGTCGCAGAGATAGGCACCCATGCGGGTTCGGCAGATACCTCCCTGCTGATGGCGATTGATGCCAGCATGGTCAGGCCCGAGCGTTTTGCCGAGGCAGCAACTGCGGGCTGGCGTGGTGGCACGCTGGGTGACCCGCGTGCGTCAAGTGCGGCCAATGGGCAGTTGGGGCTTGATGCAGCCGTTAAAATCACGGTTGAGGCGATAAAAAAAGCCGTTGCTGCGCCGCGCTGAGTGGGGTTTTTGGGGTCAGAGTCCAAATTCATCGTGCCCTTGGCACGCCCTTCGGGTGCGATGCTTTGCATCGTAATGAAATTGGCGTCTGACCCCAATAACCCCTTGAGTCATCCTTCAGTCAAAAAGTTGAAAGTTCAGGAGTCAATCCATGCGTAAAAAATATTCAATCATGGCCGCGCTGGCGACTCTGGCCTGCGTTGCTGCCGTGTCCCTGACGCTTGCACAGACCGCTGCAAAACCAGCTGCATCCGAAGTCAAGCCGCTGGCGACAACCACAGGCAGTGCAGTGGCCAGTATGCCTGCCGCGCTAGATGTGAACAATCTGTACAGCGAGATTGCGGCAGGGCGCATGAGCCCGGCTGTTGCGGGCGCGCTGGAGCGGGTCTATGTACCCAATCGGAGCGCCAACACGGTGTCTGTGATTGACCCCAACACCTTGAAAGTGATTGACACCTTCAAGGTCGGTGTTCACCCGCAGCACATCGTGCCAAGCTGGGACTTGCGCACCCTGTGGGTCGCCAACAATGCTGAAGGCCGTACCGACGGCAGCTTGACCCCGATTGATCCCAAAACCGGCAAACCCGGTAAGTCGATACCGGTAGACGACCCCTACAACCTTTACTGGTCGCCCGATGGCCAGTACGCCATTGTTGTGGCAGAGGCCTATAAGCGCCTGGACTTTCGTGACCCGGTCACGATGGCGATGAAGTTTACGATTCCGACACCCAAGTGCGCCGGCATCAACCATGCCGATTTTTCAATCGACGGCAGGTTTGCCCTGTTTACCTGCGAGTTCAACGGCTCCATCACCAAGATCGACATGGTGAACCGCAAGGTGATGGACACCATCAAGCTGAGTCAATATTTTGACCGGCCTGAAGCGCTGCTGCTGATTGCAACACCCGGCAAAAAACCCAGGTATGTGCCAGACCCGAGCAAGCCCGGCGCTGATATTTGCACCACGCCGGGTATGCCGCAGGACGTGCGCATATCGCCCAACGGCAAACTGTTTTTTGTCGCCGACATGATGGCCGATGGCGTGCATGTAGTCGATGGTGAATCGTTCAAGCAGATTGACTTTATTGCCACCGGTGTCGGTGCCCACGGTTTGTACCCCAGCCGCGACGGTAAAAGCATGTATGTGGCGAATCGCGGTAGCAACAAAATTCGTGGCACACCGGGCGGCAAAGGCAGCGTGTCGGTGATTGACTTTGCCACTCGCGCCGTGACTAAAACCTGGCCGGTTCCGGGTGGCGGCAGCCCGGATATGGGCAACGTCAGCGCAGACGGCAAGTACCTGTGGCTTGCTGGGCGCTACGACAACGAGGTATATCGCTTCAACACCGACAGCGGCGCCGTTGACAAGGTCAAGGTCGGGCGTGAGCCGCACGGCCTGACGGTATGGCCACAGCCGGGGCGCTATTCACTGGGGCATACCGGAAATTTGCGCTAGTCGCGTTAGTCATAAAGTGACGACAAAAACTCCTTGAGCGCTGGCGTTACCCTTACGGCCAAGGAAATTTCATGACCCCCTCCCATACCGAGCACTTCAAGTTCTGGCCCAAACGCCTGCCGCACCACATCACGGCCCCGGCCACATCGCTGTGGCACAACCTGGCTGTCAATGCGCTGCGCTTTCCCGACAAGCCCGCGCTGGTGTTTTTTGATCGCGTGCTGACCTATGCAGAGGTCATGCAGCAGGCCGAGCGCCTGGCTGCAACGCTGGCTGGAGCAGGTGTCAAAAAAGGTGACCGTGTGGTGCTTTACATGCAGAACTCGCCGCAGTGGGTGATTGCGCACTTTGCCATCCTGCGGGCCAACGCGGTGGTGGTGCCGGTCAACCCCATGAACCGGGCTGAAGAACTCAAGCATTACATCCTTGACCCGGACACCAAAGTTGCCATTGCGGCGGCTGACTTGGCCGCAGAGCTTGCCAAAGCCGATGCGCAGTTGGACGAAGCACAGAGACTTTCAACGCTTATTGCTGTGCATTACAACGATGCCTTTGATGTAGCCGCCAGCCAAGCCAGTGGCGCGTTGCCCGAATCCTGGCGCGAGTGGTTGGGTGCGCAGCACCCGTTGCCCGTGTTAAAAAACGGTGTTGTCATAAGCTGGGCAGATGCACTGCGAGGCGATATCGAACACCTGCCCGCACACACTGCCGCGCCGCAAGACATGGCCATACTGCCTTACACCAGCGGCACCACTGGCCTGCCCAAGGGCTGCATACACACCCATGCCAGCATCATGCACAACGCGGTGGCCAGTTGCCTGTGGACTGGCAGCACTTTTGAAAATGTGGTGCTGTCGATGGTGCCGATGTTCCACATCACCGGCATGGTGTCGGTCATGCACGCGGCCATGTATGGCGGTGCAACGCTGGTCATCATGCCGCGCTGGGACAGGGAGCTTGCCGGGCACCTCATCTCGCGCTGGCGCGTGACGCACTGGACGAATATTCCGACCATGGTGATCGACCTGATGGCCAGTCCTAACTTCAAAAGTTTTGATTTAAGTGGCCTGCTCTACATAGGCGGTGGCGGCGCGGCCATGCCGCAGGCTGTGGCCCAGCGCCTGTGGGAGCAGTACGGCCTGCGTTTTGCCGAAGGCTATGGCCTGACGGAAACCGCCGCGCCCTCGCACAGCAACCCGCCCGACGCGACCAAGCAGCAGTGCCTGGGCGTGCCTTTCCTGAACGTCGACTCGCGCGTGATCGACCCCATTAGCTTGCTTGAAGTGCCGCA
>JBKJOH010000064.1:0-8304 GCA_046593295.1 Polaromonas sp.
TTGCGCGGTGCTCGAAATCCTCACGTACCTGAAGTACGTTCCGGTTCCTGTGCTCCGTGCGCCTTGCACTTCATCCCGAAAATCTGAGTTTCTAGAAGTACCCTTTAGCGGCCTTCCGGCTGGTATTTGAAAAAATCAGGCCGCTTTGGCAGCAGCGATCTGTGCAGCCACTTCGGCTGCAAAGTCGTCTACTTTTTTCTCAATGCCTTCGCCCACCACATACAGGGTGAAGGATTTGACTGCGGTGGCTTTTTCTTTCAGCATTTGCTCAACGGTCTGCTTGTCGTTTTTGACAAAGCTCTGGTTGTGCAGGCTGACTTCTTTCAGGTACTTCTGTACACCGCCTTCGATGCGCTTGGCAACGATTTCAGCCGATTGCACGGGTTTGCCTGCTGCCGTGGCCACAGACGCATCTTCAGCCGCCTTGGCTGCGGCAACGGAACGCTCTTTGGCGACCAATTCGGCTGGCACGTCGGCACTTGCCAGCGACACCGGCTTCATGGCGGCAACGTGCATGGCAACGTCTTTGGCGGCGGCCTCATCTCCGTCAAATTCGACCACCACGCCAATCCGCGTGCCGTGCAGGTAAGAAGCCAGCTTGCCACTTGCAAAACGCTTGAAGCGGCGCACCGACATGTTCTCGCCAATCTTGCCAATCAGGCCCTTGCGCACGTCTTCAACCGTCGGGCCAAAGCCGTCCATTGAAAGCGCCATGTCACCAATCGCGGCCACGTCAGCCGGGTTGTGCTTGACGATTCCAACGGCCACTGCATCGGTGAAGGCCAGGAAGCTGTCGTTCTTGGTAACAAAGTCGGTTTCGCAATTGATCTCGACCAGCGCGCCTACTTTAGCGTCACCTTCGCCCTCTGCGTGGTACGCGATCACACCTTCAGCGGTGATGCGGGAGGCGGCCTTGCCGGCCTTGTTGCCGAGCTTGACGCGCAGAATTTCTTCTGCTTTTTCGAAGTTGCCTTCGGCTTCGGTCAAAGCCTTCTTGCATTCCATCATCGGTGCATCGGTCTTGGCGCGCAGTTCTGCGACCATGCTTGCGGTAATAGCCATTTTCAATTCTCTCCGTTTGTTTTTTGCAGCGCGGCTGGCGTTTACTTGCCTTGCCTTACCCGCAGCATAAAATTATTTTTAACTTGTAAAAAAGGGGCTACGCGAGCCCCTATAACAAACTTTCCGCGTCTGGTTCAGATCCAGTGATGCCGGAATCAATCAGGCAACAGTAGGCACTTCAACAAATTCGTCCTTGCTTTCAGGCTGAACCATCTTGACCACTTCGCTTGATGCGTTGGCACGGCCTTCAATGATGGCATCAGCAATGCCGCGTGCGTACAGCGCCACAGCCTTGGACGAGTCATCGTTGCCGGGGATCACGTAGTCGATGCCGATAGGCGAATGGTTGGAGTCAACCACACCGATCAGTGGAATACCAAGCTTTTTGGCTTCGAGAATCGCGATTTTGTGGAAGCCCACGTCGATCACGAAAATCGCATCCGGCAAGGCCGCCATGTCTTGTATGCCGCCTATGTCTTTTTCAAGCTTTTCGATTTCGCGCTTGAAAGTGAGTTGTTCTTTTTTGCTGATGGTGTCAAGGCCGGCTTCTTGCTGGGCTTTCATTTCCTTCAGGCGCTTGATGGAGGTCTTGACCGTTTTGAAATTGGTCAACATGCCGCCCAGCCAGCGCTGATCAACATAAGGCACGCCAGCGCGCTTGGCTTCCATGGCGATGGTTTCACGCGCCTGGCGCTTGGTGCCGACCATCAGGATGGTGCCGCGGTTGGCCGACAGCTGCTTGGCGAACTTCATCGCGTCCTGGTACATCGGCAGCGATTTTTCCAGGTTGATGATGTGGATACGGTTGCGATGGCCGAAGATATACGGGGCCATCTTGGGATCCCAGAAGCGGGTTTGGTGTCCGAAATGAACGCCGGCTTCCAGCATTTCACGCATGGTGACTGACATATGAATACTCCAAAAGGTTGTGTCTAAAATCAGCGCTTATCACCTGCAAGCCAGAAGTTCTTCTGAAAATTCCAAAAATTCCAAAAATTCCGAGAAGTGTGTCCCCTAGCCAACCGACAACACCTTGTGTGGCTGATTTGCGATTTACCTTGCAGTAGGCAAAATCGCCATCTGCAAAGCCATTCGACTATAACACCCTCCCACCCAATGAGCCAGCCCCTCCTGACCGCCGACATCCACAGCACCCATCAGGCCATCCAGGTCGGCAAGAGCCGCCCGAGCGACATTCTTGAGCAAGCCCGTGCGGTAGCCCAAAGCGATGCATGTCGCCATGTTTTCATGCCCGGCCAGCTAGAGACGACCCTTTCGGCCCTTTCACCTTCCAATCTTGACTTAAGCCTGCCTCTGGCGGGCGTTACGGTTTCAAGCAAGGATTTGTTCGACATCGCCGGGCAGACCACTGCTGCCGGCTCAACGGTGCTGGCATGAAGGTTGCCGTTATTGGGGCCGGCATCATCGGCATCACCAGCGCCTACGAGCTGGCCGCAGATGGCCACGAGGTCACGGTGTTTGAGCGCCGCAGCGCCGCCGCTGAAGAAACCAGCTTTGCCAACGCAGGTGTGGTGGCGCCCGGTTACGTCACGCCCTGGGCCGCACCGGGTATGCCAGGCAAAGTGCTGGGCCACTTGTTCAGCCAGCACGCGCCCGTCAGGATAGGCCTGCCTCTCTCTAGCAGCGAGCTGGCCTGGATATGGAAATTTTTCAAAGCCTGCAAGCTAAAGACCTATCAACTCAATCGCGCACGGTTGCTGCGCCTGGCCTTTTACAGCCGTACACGCCTGCACGGCTTGACGGCTGATTTGCAGCTTGAATACGACCGCACGCCCGGCTACATGGTGATGCTGCGCAGTGAAAAAGACAGCCGCATGCTGCAACCCGGCCTGCAAGTGCTGCGTGATGCAGGCGTGAGCTTTAAGGAAATCAATGCTGACGAGACCCGCAAACTAGAGCCAGCGATTAACCCCGACACCGACTTTTTCGGCAGCATCCACTTGCCTGATGATGAGGTTGGCAATTGCAGGCAATTTGCCTTGCTGCTCAAACGTGTGGCCCAAAAAATGGGCGTTAGTTTTGAGTTCAACAAGGCTGTAGCCCAATTAAATCAAGCGCGACCAGCTAGCGTTTTGATAGCAGGTGAAAGCGCACCACGGGCGTTTGACAGCGTCGTGTTGTGCGCCGGTCTGGACTCGGTCAAGCTCTTAAACCCGCTGGGCATGAAGCTCCCGATGATCGCGGTTTATGGCTACTCCATCAGCGCGCCGATTCGTGAACCCCTGAACGCACCGCGCACCTCGATGATGGACGAGCGCTACAAAGTCGCCATTTCGCGCCTGGGCAACCGCGTGCGCGTAGCGGGCAGTGCCGAACTGGGCGGCTCACTCGCATCCAAGCGCGCTTCGTCCATCCAGACGCTCTACAAGGTACTGCACGACTGGTTTCCGGGCGCCGCGCAACACTCAAATATCGGCGCAAACGTGCAGGAATGGAAAGGCGCACGCCCCATGCTGCCCGAAGGCCCACCGCTGATAGGCCCCAGCGGCTTGCCCGGCCTGTGGCTCAACCTGGGGCACGGCTCCAGCGGCTGGGCACTGAGCTGCGGCAGCGCGCGGGCGTTGGCAGACATGATGGGCAGCCGTACGCCTGAAATCGACATGGAAGGCTTGATACCGGGTAGCCCGAATCAAGCGCATCATCCAGCAGACTGACATGCAAAAAATCACCTCCGCAACAAGCCAACCGCTTTTCAGCGTTGTTGCTACCCGGGCGCTGGAGCAACAGGCGCAGACACAGCTAGCGCCGCACACGCTGATGCAACGCGCGGGCTTGGCGGTGGCGCGTTTGGCACTGGCGCTGCGCCCCCATGCCCAATGCATCTGGGTCGCGTGCGGTCCCGGCAACAACGGCGGTGATGGTTTTGAGGCTGCCCTGCACCTGCACCAGTGGGGCAAGCGTGTTGTGGTGACATGGACCGGTCTGCCTACGGGACGGGAAGGCCGGACCGCACTGCCGCCTGATGCGCAGGCTTCACAGGCTAGAGCACTGGCAGCCGGCGTGACTATGGCCGATCAACCGCCGCTTGAGTTTGACTTTTGCATCGATGCGCTGCTAGGCATTGGGGCCAGCATCGACAACGATTCGATTGAGAAGCGCCCCATCAACACGCTGACTGCGCAATGGCTGGCCATCATGCAGGCCAGCGGCAAGCCGACGCTGGCGGTTGATATTCCCACCGGGCTGAATGCTGATACCGGGCACTCAGCACTGGTGTCAACATCAGAATCTGCTACTGAATCAATAGCTGCTCACGCCCGTAAAACGGGGGCCGTAGCCACTTTTTTACCTTATTTTCAGCGGTTTACCCTCAGTTTGCTGACCTTAAAGCCCGGTTTGTTCACCGCCAGTGGGCGAGACCGCGCAGGGCAAGTCTGGTTTGATGATCTGGGCGTTGTTGGGGGCGGTGGATACGTAGGGGCCGCAGCAGGCCCCACGGCAACCCTGCTGGGCAAAGATCAAGTCAGCTACAGCCCCAAAAGCGCGGCGCCCCAGTCAAGTCACAAAGGCAGCTTTGGCGATGTAGCCGTGCTGGGTGGCGAATCAACGCCGCACAGCCACATGGCAGGCGCGGCATTGCTGGCGGCACGCGCAGCACTGCATGCCGGGGCTGGGCGCGTGTTCGTCGCCCTGCTGGGTGACGAGAGTTTGGATGCAGCATTAAGTGTTGACCCACAGCAACCCGAGCTGATGTTTCGCAGCCCAGCGGCGCTGGACTTCAAAAGCCAAGTCATCGTGTGTGGCTGCGGTGGTGGCGAGGCCATCAAAAGCGTATTGGCCAAAGTGCTCTCAAACGCACCGCGCGCAGTGCTGGATGCGGATGCGCTGAATACTATTTCCAACGACAGCTCGCTGCAAACATTGCTTGTTGCTAGAAGCAGGCGTGGCTATAAAACCATACTAACGCCGCATCCGCTGGAAGCCGCACGCCTGGCTGGCACAACAGCCGCTGCGGTACAAGCCGACCGCATGACGGTTGCCTGCGCGTTGGCAGAGCGCTTTCAGTGCGTTGTGGTACTCAAGGGTTCAGGCACAGTGATCGCTGCGCCCGGCGAGTTGCCAGCCATCAACGCCAGTGGCAACGCGCTGCTGGCAACCGCCGGTACCGGGGACGTGCTGGCAGGCATGGTGGGCGCTTATCTGGCCGCTGGCTTGGGTGCTTTTGAGGCCGCTTGCGGGGCGGTGTTTGCACACGGGGATTTAGCCGACGCATGGCTTAGTCAAAGACCCGGCGAGGTGCTGACGGCATCGACGTTGGCGAATCAGTCGCCATATTTCAAGTCTTTTGGCTCTAAGGCTACAGACTACGGGCGCAGGCAGCTACAAAACTAGTAGCAGTCAGGAATTTGAGCTATATTTCACTCCAAGCCCGGGCTTAACCCCCAACTGTGACAAAAACGTGACCAGGAGATATTCCCTATGAGTGCCAAGGAAAATGCCGCTGTCGGCCAGCTGTTTGAACTGCTTGAATCGCGCTATGCACTGCGCGTTTTGTGGGCCCTCAAAGACGGCCACCCCCAGACATTTCGCCTGCTGCAAGACAGCATCGGAAGCATCACCCCCAACACACTCAACACCCGTATCAAGGAGCTGCGCGCTGCCGGGCTGCTCACGCACGGCAGCGCTGGTTATACCGTCACCACACTGGGCGCAGATTTGCTCAAGCGTCTGGGCGAGGTGCAGACATTCGCAAGCAAGTGGTCTGCCAGCCTGATTAAGAAAAAATAAGCTGTCATCGAGGCACAAAAAAAGGCGACCTTGATGGTCGCTTTTTTATGCCCGCAACAAAATTCAGCGGCATTAAATAGCGACTATCGCCATCATCTGGCCTGCCAACGCCGCCGGGCCGACTTCCAGGGTACAAAAACCAGCAATTACAATTGCACCCTGGCAATTCCGCACCGCCCCAGGCGCGCTACCCTCTGAATTGACACCACCAACCGAATCTCCCTGCCCTTGAAAAGGCCTTTGCGGGCCTCAAGTGGGGTTATTGGGGTCAGATGCCAATTTCATTGCGATGCAGAGCATCGCACCCGGCGGGCGTGCCAAAGGCACGATGAATTTGGACTCTGACCCCAAAAACCCTACTTTTTCCTTGATCGTCTTTACCTGTGTTGAAGCATGTCTGAAAACTCGCAACCCGAACAAAACCAATCCACCAACGGTATGAACGCCGGCCTGACAGGTGCGCCCAGCCCCGAGGAGCTTGAAGCAGCGCAGGCCGCCAACGAGTTTGATGCGCTATGCGTGGCGCAGGCTGAGGTCGCCACGCTGACGGCCAAAAACATCGAGCTGGCTGACAGCTATCTGCGTGCCAAGGCCGAGGCTGAAAACGCCCGCCGCCGCGCCGATGATGAAATCAGCAAAGCCCGCAAGTTTGCCGTCGAGAGCTTTGCCGAAAGCCTGCTGCCCGTGATGGACAGCTTAGAAACTGGCTTGGCGATCACCACCGCCACGCCAGAGCAAATCAAAGAAGGCGCGAACGCGACGCTCAAGCAGCTCAAAAGCGCGCTGGAGCGCAACAAAGTCATCGCGATTGACCCGGCTTCGGGCACCAAGTTTGACCCGCATCAACACCAAGCCATCAGTGTTGTGCCGTCAGAGCTTGAGGCCAACACGGTGGTTGGCGTGCTGCAAAAAGGCTACCTGATTGCAGAGCGCGTGTTGCGCCCGGCACTGGTGACCGTCTCGGCACCCAAGTAATCTGAAAATATCCACGTAAATCACTTTAAAGCTCTTGAAGTTTTAAAACGTATCCACAAGTCACCAACACAACTTGACCAGCACTCAGGTCAACATTCTTTTTAATCTTTAACTGAAAACAAGCAGGAGCACATCATGGGAAGAATCATCGGTATTGACTTAGGCACGACCAACAGTTGCGTCGCCATCATGGAAGGCAACACGCCGCGCGTGATTGAAAACTCCGAAGGTGCGCGCACCACGCCGTCCATCGTCGCCTACCAAGAAGACGGTGAAGTGCTGGTCGGCACCTCGGCCAAGCGCCAAGCCGTGACCAACCCCAAAAACACGCTGTACGCCGTCAAGCGTTTGATTGGCCGCAAGTTCAGCGAAAAAGAAGTTCAAAAAGACATCGCACTCATGCCTTACACCATCGTGGCAGCCGACAACGGCGACGCATGGGTTGAAGTGCGCGGCAAAAAATTGTCGGCCCAGCAGGTCAGCGCCGACATCTTGCGCAAGATGAAAAAAACCGCCGAAGACTACCTCGGCGAGCCCGTCACCGAAGCCGTCATCACGGTGCCTGCCTACTTCAATGACGCGCAGCGCCAGGCCACCAAAGACGCAGGCCGCATTGCGGGCCTCGATGTCAAGCGCATCATCAACGAGCCTACCGCTGCCGCCCTCGCCTTTGGCCTGGACAAACAAGAAAAAGGCGATCGCAAAATTGCCGTCTATGACCTAGGCGGCGGAACGTTCGACATCTCCATCATCGAGATTGCCGACGTTGATGGCGAAAAACAATTCGAAGTGCTGTCCACCAATGGCGACACCTTCCTGGGTGGTGAAGACTTTGACCAACGCATCATCGACTACATCGTGGCCGAGTTCAAGAGAGACAGCGGCATCGACCTGTCCAAAGACGTGGTTGCCTTGCAGCGCCTGAAAGACTCGGCTGAAAAAGCAAAAATCGAGCTGTCCAACAGCGCGGCAACCGAAGTCAACATTCCCTACATTGCGCATGACCCAGCGTCTGGCCCAAAGCACTTGCTGGTCAAACTGACCCGTGCGAAATTGGAAAGCCTGGTTGACGAGCTGATCGAGCGCACGATTGCCCCTTGCCGCACCGCTATGAAAGACGCCGGTGTCAGCGCCTCTGATATTCATGACGTGATCTTGGTCGGCGGCCAAACCCGCATGCCCAAGGTACAAGAAAAAGTGAAAGAACTCTTTGGCCAAGAGCCGCGCAAAGACGTGAACCCCGACGAAGCCGTTGCCGTAGGCGCGGCCATTCAAGGTCAGGTGTTGTCCGGCGACCGTACCGACGTGTTGCTGCTTGACGTAACCCCGCTGTCGCTCGGCATCGAGACCATGGGCGGCGTGATGACGAAGATGATTAAAAAGAACACGACCATCCCGACCAAGTTTGCGCAGACCTTCTCGACCGCTGAAGACAACCAGCCGGCGGTGACGATCAAGGTGTTCCAGGGCGAGCGCGAGATCGCCTCTGGCAACAAGGCGCTCGGCGAGTTCAACCTC
>JBKJOH010000354.1:0-3162 GCA_046593295.1 Polaromonas sp.
CGAGATCGCGAATGCACTGGGCCCGGTGCTGGCGGCGCGCGGCCTGCTGCTGGTGGGGCTGGACATCATCGGTGACAGCCTGACCGAGATCAACGTCACCAGCCCGACTTGCTTTCAAGAAATTTTTGACCAGACCGGGTTTGATGTGGCGGCGATGTTTGTTGATGCGCTGGAATCTGCACTGGCTGCCTGATCGCTGCCTAATCACTGCCTTGAATGGATGCCTTAAAAATCCGTCAGCACGCCGCCCGCAAACACCTTGAGCTCCCCCGGCGCAAAGGCCGTCCAGCTTTCATTCGTGGTCAGGGGCGCGGTGACCACAACTGCCACGCGGTCTGTCAGCCGGGTGTGTTCTGCAAAGTTCACGCTCACCTCTTCATCGCTCAAAGTCGCATGTGCAAACGGGTGCTTGCGCTCAACGTAATAAAGGTTGGTCGAGGCATGTGCCCACAACGCCTGGCCATTGCTGAGTAAAAAATTAAAGATGCCGTGTGGCGCAATGTGTGCTGCCAGCTCACGTAGCGTGATGCTCAACTCGCGCACGCTGGGGACCCCGGCATGGGACTTGGCGAGCTCCTGCATGATGTAGCAAAAAGCGCGCTCGCTGTCAGTGTCACCCACCGGTTTGAAGCCGCCATGCAGGCGTGGCGCAAAATCTTTCAGGTCGCCGTTGTGGGCAAACACCCAGTAGCGGCCCGACAGCTCACGCACAAACGGGTGGGAGTTTTCAAGCGCTACCCGGCCCTGCGTCGCCTTGCGGATATGCGAGATGACATTGCGGCTTTTGATCGGGTAACGGCTGATCAGCTCGGCTACGGGCGAGCTTGATGCGCTTTGATGATCGACGAAATGGCGCAGGCCTTTGTCATCACAAATTTCATCGCATACTGTAGCAACAGTCGCATCGCTATCGTCAACGTTATCGCCCTCAAAAAAAGCAATGCCCCAGCCATCCGTATGGTGGTCGGTATTGCCGCCGCGCTGGGCAAAGCCCCGAAAGCTGAAGGTCACATCAGTCGGTGCGTTGCAGTTCATGCCGAGTAGCTGACACATGATGGTTATTCCTCAAGTGCGGGTTTGGCTGGGGACATGCGTACGTCTGGCACTTCTCGAAGCTGCCAGGCCTCTACCATTGCCAGCGCGCAAAGGGCTGCGCCTGCAAGCGATGCGCCTTGCACTGTGCTGGACGGCGGCGGCAGGGAGTCGGGAGGCGTGCTCAAAAGAGACCCTAGTCGCGCGGCTCAGACCAGAGCTTGCCGCCAGTGGCCCAGTTCTCGCGTTTGATGTCGGTGATGATGATGTCAACCGCATCCGACGCGCCCCCCAGGATTTCAACGCTGACGCGGGTGATGGCTTCAACGAGTTTTTTCTTCTGCTCGATGGTGCGACCTTCCATCATTTCGACATGGTACGAGGGCATGGGTTTTCCTTATTGGGTGGAAGTAGGGTGGGATGAGATCTGTGTTTCAAGTAGTCCAATGGCTTCTACTGGCTATTAGCCAGTGACTGCGCACGCTACAAGGAGTTTGCGAGGTGATGTAGATTATCCTACCTTTATGTAGAGTATGTTATAAACTTGGTTTTTTGGATTTCAGAAAAGGAAAAATACAGCATGCCAGCCTGGCACATTTTGGTGATCAGTTTGCCGACCCGGCATACGACGCAGCGCATGCGGGTTTGGCGTGCCTTGAAGGCGCTGGGTTGCGGCGTGCTGCGCGATGGAGTCTATCTGCTTCCGGCGCTCGACACGGCGTGCGCGGCATTCGAGCGGCAGGCGGCTGAAATTGTCGCGGCTGGCGGTCAGGCGCAGGTGCTGGCGCTAGACGTGGCGGACGATCAGCAGGAAACCGCCTTCCGCACCTTGTTCGACCGTAGCGCCGATTACGCGGCGCTCAAGGCCGAGATCGACGGCTTGCGCGCCAAGCTTAAACGGGGTGCTGCGGCGACACTGGCGCGCGAGTGGGCGCGGATGCAAAAAACTCACGCTACGCTGGGCGCGATCGATTATTTCCCCGGCCCTGCGCGCGATCAAGTCCAGGCGATGCTGGAAGATTTGTCGCAGCAGATCGAAGCGAAGCTGAACCCCGGTGAGCCCCATGTCATCGCCGGGAAAATCAAGCGCCTCGACCGCGGCCAATATCAGGGGCGCACTTGGGCCACGCGCAAGCAGCTGTGGGTAGACCGCATGGCGAGCGCCTGGTTGATCGCGCGTTTCATCGACGACGAAGCGAAGGTTGGCTCGTCAGCGGAATTTGTGGGTAGTTTTACGCTGTCAAACAGGTATTTGGTCTGAATTCAAGTATTTGTAGAGCTTGCGGCACGTTGCGTCAAAGGCGTTTTGCTCTGTCTCGGTAATGCGTGGCCAGATCAGTGGGCCACCATCCTCCTCGATCAACAAACCGATGGCCTTGTGCGTAGGCATCTTCTTGAGTTTGGGGTCGTCGTATCGCCTGCGGATCAACTCTCCGCCCAAAAGCCAGAGGTGGTCGCGGTCGCGACGCAGCGTTTTGACAGACAGATTCTTCGCAAGAAGGCTGAGCAGAAAAGGTTTGAAGAACTCAACGATGGCCTGCCCTGGCGCAATATCGTTGTCGTCAAATTTCCAGCGTTCAGGCCAGGCCTGCAAGTCTGGACAATACTGCGCCAGGGTCATGGTCGGAACATCGGCCATGGAGCTACCCTTACGAACTTTACGATTCTTGACTCTCATGCTTTTGATCACCCTACTCAATGCCTGCCACCATTTTCCTGGCTTTGTATATGGCGCAGTACGGTTGTGCAAAACCACCAACACCATCGAAGTTGATATGCGTGCGCGCACCGGCTCCAAAGGATTCTGCTCGGTGTGTGGCAAGCCCGCAAGCGGTTATGACCATCTGCCACAGCGCCGTTTCGAGTTCATCCCCATCTGGGGTTTTTCGGTGTTTTTACTGTACAGCATGCGCCGGGTGTCGTGCAAGCAATGCGGCGTCAAGGTCGAAGAGGTTCCTTGGGCTACCGGCAAACACCAGTTGACCAAGGCGTACATGTTGTACCTGGCGCACTGGTGCGAAAGGAGATGGCCGTATCCTTCCAAGACATCTTGCGCGCCCAGTGCGCCAGGTACAACATGTACGCCTTGGTCAACTGGTGTTTGCCGGTAGCCCAAGGAACCTCTTCGAC
>JBKJOH010000016.1:0-5978 GCA_046593295.1 Polaromonas sp.
GGCCAGAGCGCATATCCCAATCGTCTAGACTGTTGGCTGCTAAGCTGGCATGCTCTTTATCGTTCCGGCCAGAGCGCATATCCCAATCGTCTAGACTCAATTACGCGGACATGCGAATGCTGGACGAGTTCCGGCCAGAGCGCATATCCCAATCGTCTAGACTCTGCCAGAACAGAACCGTGTCACCCTTGTGGTTCCGGCCAGAGCGCATATCCCAATCGTCTAGACTAAGCAGCGGCCACATCCGCAAATAAAGTGAGTTCCGGCCAGAGCGCATATCCCAATCGTCTAGACTCGCACTTTCCCCTCAGGCCTCGCGGCTCGGGTTCCGGCCAGAGCGCATATCCCAATCGTCTAGACTTCAATAGCTTTCAACTATTCAGCCGCATGAGTTCCGGCCAGAGCGCATATCCCAATCGTCTAGACTACGAGCGCAATCAGGTGAAACGCCATTAACGTTCCGGCCAGAGCGCATATCCCAATCGTCTAGACTCAAGCAAGCTGGCCAAGGCCAGTACGCCATGTTCCGGCCAGAGCGCATATCGCAATCGTCTAGACTAGCGCTGCGATAACCCCTTGATTCGTCAAGGGGTTTTTCGTTTTCTGGGGCTGGAAAATCGTGGGCATTTTCAGAAAAGATCGAATTGATCGGGTGTTTTATTCGCAGGCTGTTTGGCTTTGCCGTGAAAGCTGACGATGCGCTCGTACTGCTTGTCGGTAAATTGAAGGATATTCACCTTGCCGCCTTTTGGCAAGGCGCTTTCGACCCTTTTGCAATAAGTGTCCACATGCGCAGGGCCTGTACAAAAACGCATGTACACACTGAACTGGCTCATTTCAAAGCCCATGTCGAGCAAAGCATTGCGAAACTCTGTAGCTGCTTTGCGCTCGGGCTTTTCGACCACCGGTAGGTCAAACATCACAATCACCCACATTAGTCTGTAGCCTGACAGCATATGCGTGGGGCGCTATTCATCTTGTAGCGCAGAGGCTAGTGAAAGCGGCAGGCCAGGTAGCGGTAAATCGAGTTTGTCACGCTCGCCCAAGTACACCTGCGCAAGAGACGTAGCCAGCTTTTGCACGCACACCATCACGGGTGTGGCACCTGCATCGGTTTGCATGTCGTCGTACAGCGTGCGTACCAAAGCCCGCTTGGTGTCGGGCGTGACATGCTCCTCCTTGTTTCGCTGTAGTTGCCAGACCTTCAAGTCGATGACGGGCCTGAAAGGCTCCATCACGTCATCAACCAGGCGCATGGCGTTGTTGTCATGGCTATGATGCAGGCCAATGCCAGGGTGCAGGCCTGCAGCCACAATGGCCCGCGCTGTCGTGGCGCGCAACACGGTGTAGCCATAGTTAAGCATGGCGTTTAGCCCTGGTTGCGGGCCACCAGCGTTTTGATCGCGCCTGAAAGTATCGCCAAACAACAGTTGCCAATAACGCCGGGCACCTTGTGCCTCGATGTTTTCAGGGTCACCACTTTTTACTTTTCTGACCAGCGCAGACAGTGGCGCAGAAGGCGCACCAGTTGCAACGAGTGCTGCCGCCTGCTGCTCAAGTTTTGACCGGACCACCATCGCCCACAATCGTTTGTGGGTGGGCTGACTTGCGGCGATTTGCGCCTCAATGCGTTTGGACTGCTCGAAGTTGCCTTCAATGGGCAGCAACATGCCAACCGCATTGTGGTTGGCCGCGCAAAGCACGAAGGGTGCGCCACGCTCGGCCAGCGCTACCAGCAGGTTGTTGGTGTAGCTCAAGCCATGTGCGTTGGCAATCACGGCGGCAATGTCGTCAAGCGGCACTTGACCAAGTTCTTTGCGCTCGCCCTCGGTGTCTTGCACCACCATAAAGCCACGGTGCATAAACAGATGCCGCCGGTCATCGGCCACTTCAACGATGCGGCCGATCATGTTGTTTACTCCTTGAAGCCGGGGTCGTTTAATTCGCCGATGGGGGAGATGGTGATGCGGCGGGCCATTGCTTTTTGCAATGAACTTGCAACCTTAAACACATAGGCCAATTCTTTTGTTCGAGTGCGAGCGTCTACGTTCGCTTCAGATGTTTTAGCCAAAGCAAGTTGCCCTTGAGAATTTACTTTGCAAATTCTTAACGTTGACAAAATGTCTTCTTGTTGAAGCCGAACAAAATCATGCTGAATCAATCGCATTACTAACGGTTTTCCGCTCACACTCAGTGTCAAGTGGCGTAAACGCTGGGATCCTTGAAGACGTTCAATTTGATATGCCTCAAACGTCGAAATCACTTCCCCTTCCCATTTTCCCTTCTCATTCCGCACAATCTCAATGCAGTAATTACTATCGCCCTTGTAGCCCTTGTAAGGACGAGGCTCACCGTTGGGCAACAGACCATGGCGCTCAGGCATCTTCGCGTTGCTGAACTCAATGACCTTCAGGTTGTCCTCGACCCTTGTGCGTACCCCATCCACTGTCTTGCGAACGCTAACGCGGCCATTACCTAGCAACGCATAAGCCGTATCGTTGTGCATTGCACCCTCATGGCTATGGTCTGGCTTGTGGCTTACCCAAATGTTGTTGACGGCCCGCTGTACGTGCAAGCGGTATGTAGGCCACGGGTCGGGCATGGTTTCAACCAAACGATTCAGGTGTTGTTCTCGTGCGTTGGCACTGGCTTTTGCAAAGCGTTGCAGCAGGCCTTGATCCGTAACAGCAATCACGCAGGCATCTACTGCATGGTGACGGTGGTCGTTACGGTTTTTGATGCCGTTCGTACCCAGAACATCATTAAGCCCAAACTTTGCCCGTAGCATGGCTGTCATGCGCCCGGGAATCACACGGGTGTTTTGCGGGCAAATCAGGCTGACGTATTCACGGGCCACACGGCTCAGGTAGCGAGTGTCATTCAAGGCACGGGCTAAAAAGCCTTTGTCGTCCCGCAGCCAGCGCTGGTAGCCGTCTTCGGCAAAACGGTAGCGCTTTTGCATTGGCATTTGTTCTGCGCGCTGCAATATCTCTGCATAGTTAAACCCGGCATTGTTTTGCGCGCCAAATGCTTGCCACGGCGTGCGGTTGCCCTTGACGCGGTTAGCTGTACGCAAGGCGACTGTCTTGTTGTTCAGGCTGTCGTCTAGTGTTTCTAAAAACGGCAGGATGTGTTCAATCTCCACTTGGTCACTCAGCAACATGGCTTCGCTGATCTGCACGCCGCTGTAGGGGCAGCGGCGAAACGCAGGGTCAAAACTCAGCTCCTCCCAAAGAATCACTTTCTGAATGTCAGTTGCCTTGACGCGCTCAATGCTGATTTGCAGTACACCCGCAACGTCAGCACGGATGCGTTCATTACGGTTTTGGTTTTTTGCCTGTCGCTCGTTTTCTTCCTTGCGTTGCTCTTGGCTTTGCTTGAGGTCACGGGCAACCTCAACAATCATTTCGCTGGGGTGGCCATAGCGTTTTATCAAGGCGTTCACTACCAACCGAACCTGATTCAGTCCAATGTGTACCGTAGGGTTGGCGATTTTCCCGAAGCGTTTTTCGGGTGTGTCTGCTGGGTTACCAGTGCCAAACCCAACATGCCTTTGCAAGGGTTCTCCGTAGTAAGGC
Source organism: Polaromonas sp. (assembly GCA_046593295.1). Taxonomy (GTDB): domain Bacteria; phylum Pseudomonadota; class Gammaproteobacteria; order Burkholderiales; family Burkholderiaceae_C; genus Polaromonas. The sequence goes on from JBKJOH010000016.1 coordinate 3,579, forward strand.
AATTCTGGCAATATTTCACCCGTTGCTGCCGGACTGATGTTGCTGTGATGATCAAAGCCTGCGGCCAGCACAGCTTTGTCATACGTCACTACATCGCGGCGCAGTTCGGGCAGTATGCGGCTCAATGCCATGGCGCTTAGGCTGCCATAGCCCTCGGGTAAGCCTTGGTTGGCGATGTCTTCGGCTCGACGTTCATCGACCCCCGTTTCAGCCTGCAACCAGGCAATCAGTTTTGCCTCGTTTTCTTCGCGCACAAGCTGCAAGACAATCGCGTCCTGCCTGGCTTCGTCAAAGCTGAACCATGCGCTGCCAAAGTTCGCTTTGCCGCCAAGAATGGCGCTGGTGGTATTGCCCTTAAGTTCCTGACGCTTTGGATCTTCAAAATTAAACTGCACCGAACCACTCAGGCCAAGCAGTTTCTTTATTTGAGTAAAACTGCGCTTGCTGTTTTCTTCAAGCGCCTGCACCAGCTCATTGCGTTGCGCAAGCGTCAAGATTTCCTCTTTCAATCCCTCCCGCAGAATCCGCAGGTTGTTGACCTCCTGATAAATCCGGAAGCGCTGCGTACTGGGTAGTGCCAATGGCGCACGCTCTTCATCTGGCAGCAGCGTGCAACGACCAGGTTTGACGGGCTTGAGTGGGCGCTGGTGCAGCAGGCAGTCTTTCAGCTCTGCCCGCGCCGTGTCGGTAAACAGCGTTGGGTTGAGTTCAGTTTGTTTTGCCCACAGCGCATCGAACTCGTTTTCAATCATTGCGCGGTCGATGTACAGGTCGTAGCTTTTGTCGATACGGGTTTTGCCATCGTCTTTAATCACCTTGTTTTGACGGAAGCGGGCGCGCACCGTGTGGCCTGCAAGATGCCTTTGATAAAGCCACTGGCCAACGGTGGCGCAGTTGTCTGATTTCAATGCGGCTCTGAGTGTGTTGATGGCTGTCTTGAGCGCGCCGCTGTCGTTGTCTTTTTTGTCGGTCTTGCGGTTGCTTTTAAAGCCGCGCCGCTGGTTGATTTGAAATAGCGCACGAGCAAACTCGGGGCCAGTCAATGCTGATTGCAAACCCCGAGAGCGCAACTCATAGGGGTCGAGCATTTCCAACGCTTTGCGCTCGTCGGCTTCTTTCGGAAAGAAGCCGTGGGCGATCAGCGTGCGCATCATGCGCGCCTTGCGCTTTAGCAGGCGGTCACGGCGGCGGCGCATGGCGCGCGCATCGCGGCGCGTGACGGCCAATGACGAACCATCTTTGGGGTTGCGTCCATCCGAGAAAATCCTTGAACCCGCTTTGATCACGGCACAAGGTGCGTCGTCCGCGCCCAAACGAACCATCGCCCAACCAAGCGAAGTCGATCCCAAATCCAAAGCCAAGCGATACCGCATTCCTGCCATTTCAAACTCCCTGTTTTTGAAAAGTACTTGTAACCTGATGCGTGATATATTTCAAGCACTATCACGATTGGGATATGCGCTCTGGACGCTAACAAGCTGAAAGATGCACCAAATGGAAAGGCCGCTATATGCGGCCTTTCGTCTTTTTGGCGGCGTTTATAGACAGTGTAAAGAGTGGAGTACCTTCGATACGTCCTGTGGGGAAGTGTTTTTAGGTAAAATCGGCCTCTAGCCCCCGTTTTACCTTGCCTTGTTGCTATAAAAACAGTAGCGTTTGCATTTGGTTCGCACGCAGAGTGATTGCCTTGGTACGATTCACACCCTATCAAGAGACATTCCAATGAAACAACTTGCCATCCTTGCGCTCAGCGCGCTGGGGCTGTTCGCCAGTAACGCGCTGGCCTGGAGCAACCACACATTCGCCGCCTACCGCGCGTTTGAGAACATGCCCGAGGTTGCCAGTGCCGCCCCTGTCACGGTTGAACCTCTGGCGGCATTCCTCAAAGCGCAGGAGGCCCCCATCGAAGTCTTGCTGGCCAGCCAAGAATCTTGGGCCCAGCGCCATCTGGAGAGTTACCCACCCCGTCCTGCAGTGTTGGCCTTCAAGACCGACCCGGTGCGCACTGACGAGGCCCGCCAGCAAGCGTTTCTCAAGGCGCTGCGCGTAGCACCCAACAGTAAGTTTGCGCTGTTTGTGCAACCCGACCCCTGGGGCGCCAAACCGGATGCCTCCACCCTGCTGGCTAACGACGCCGTCAACACGCTCCCCGAACAAGCCAACTCGACCCAGCGCTTTGTAGGACTCAAGGCAGGCGCGCAGACTTCAGCATTGGCAGTGCTTGCTACGGCCTCGGATGAGCCGGACTATGGGCTGGACATCAATCTGTGGGGCGAAAACCCGTCCGATTGGGGCAAGTTGTATGGTTTTGGGACCCAGCCCTTCGGCGCTTCAGCGCTGAGCTTCGCGACCCAGGCGCCGTTTCACATGGGCTTTTTTCACGAAGACCGCATCATCTAC
>JBKJOH010000073.1:0-5953 GCA_046593295.1 Polaromonas sp.
GGCGAATTGCGGCGTTGCGCGGTGCTCGCAATCCTCACGTACCTGAAGTACGTTCCGGTTCCTGCGCTCCGTGCGCCTTGCACTTCATCCCGAAAATCTGAATTTCTAGAAGTACCCTCTTGAAGAACATTTTACGCAAACTATTGTTGGGCTCGGTGATTGCGCTGGCTGGCTTTTCTGTCAGTGCCCAGGAGTTCAAGGTCGGGATTGTCAATCTGGATCGTATTTTCCGCGAAGCGAATTCGGCTAAGGCTGCGCAGACCAAGCTGGAGACCGAATTCAGTAAGCGCGAGAAAGACCTGAGCGATGTCGCGACACAGATCAAAACGCTGTCCGACAAATTTGAGCGTGAAGCACCCACCCTGTCCGAAACCCAGCGCAATACGCGGCAAAAGCAGATTGTGGATCAGGACAGGGATTTTCAGCGCAAACGCCGTGAGTTCCAGGAAGACCTCAACGCACGCAAAAATGAAGAGCTTCAACAGGTCATAGAGCGTGCGAACAAGGTCGTCAAGGCACTCGCGGAGGCTGAAAAATACGACCTGATTCTTCAGGAAGCGGTCTACGTCAACCCCAAGCACGACATCACCGACAAAGTGCTCAAGTCGCTGAATGCCACTACTGGCAAATAATCGGCAGATAAGCGGCGCAGCAGCGAGCAAAAAACCACGCCACGGCGCAGGTGCCGCATGGCTATAAAACTCGCTGCCATCGTTGATGCACTGGCCGCCGAATTTGATGCACGCTTGGTAGGTGATGCCGATCTGCTTATTGAAGGCCTGTCCTCGCTGGAGAAGGCTACAAGTCGGGAACTGACTTTCCTGAGCCACCCCAAATATATAGCGCAACTCGCGCATTCATTTGCGGCATGCGTTGTCGTCGCGCCTTCATTCGAGTCGGCTGCCATTGAGCGTGGCACCTGTATCGTTGTGGACGACCCCTATTATTATTTTGCGCGTATCACGCAGATATGGAAGCGTCATCACAGCGTGGAGTCTGCCCCTGCCATCCATCCTGCGGCGTTCATTGATCCGCTGGCCCAGGTCGCGCCCGGCGTGTCTGTGGGCGCGTTTGCCTGCATAGGCTCTGGTGCCGTGATCGGCTCTGGCGCGCGCATCGGGGAACACTGTGTGATTGGGAAAAATGCACGGGTAGGCGAGGGCAGTTGCCTTTCTGCCCATGTCACACTGGGTGACAGCTGTAGCGTAGGTGAGCGTTGCATCATTCACCCTGGCGTGGTCGTGGGTGCTGACGGCTTCGGCTTTGCACCGCATCAGGGACGCTGGGAAAAGATCGAGCAGCTGGGTGCCGTGCGTATCGGCAATGATGTCGAGATCGGTGCCAATACCTGTATCGACCGCGGTGCCATGCAGGACACGGTGATTGAAGATGGTGTCAAGCTCGACAACCTGATACAGATCGGCCACAACGTGCATATTGGCGCGCATTCAGCCTTGGCCGGCTGCGTTGGCGTTGCGGGCAGCGCGCGAATTGGTGCGCACTGTACGGTAGGTGGCGGCGCTGTCGTACTCGGGCATTTGACGCTGGCAGACCATGTTCATATCTCTGCGGCATCCGTCGTGACGCGTTCAATCCTGAAGCCCGGAAACTACACTGGCCTGTTTCCTATCGACGACAATGCGAACTGGGAAAAAAACGCAGCCAGCCTCAAGCAGCTCTCGGTCCTTCGCGAGCGACTTAAACACGTTGAAATCCAGCTTAAAAATTCCCCAGCATCTATAGAAGAAAAATCATGATGGACATTCACCAGATTCTCAAGCAGCTACCGCATCGCTACCCGTTTTTGCTGGTTGATCGCGTGCTCGAAATTGAAAAAGGCAAACGCATCAAGGCACTTAAAAACGTCACCATCAATGAGCCTTTCTTCGTGGGTCACTTTCCACATCGCCCCGTGATGCCTGGTGTCTTGATGCTGGAAGCTATGGCGCAAGCCGCTGCTTTATTGGCGTTTGACATGCTCGGGCAAGCACCTGATGACAAAACCGTTTACTACTTCGCAGGCATTGATGCTGCCCGCTTCAAGCGCCCCGTGGAACCTGGCGATCAACTCATCATGGACGTGACGCTGGACCGCATGAAGGCGGGGATTTTCAAGTTCAAGGGCGTGACACGCGTGGGTGACAACATCGCTTGCGAGGCAGAGCTGATGTGTACGATGCGAACCATTGCTTAAAGTCAAGCGTGCAAGACATGACGCAGAACTTTGCTGCTACAGCCATAACAGCTACAGCGGCTACGCCTACAGGTATTCACCCGACCGCCATCATTGACCGCAGAGCCCAGCTTGACCCATCCGTCAGCGTGGGCCCGTACACCGTTATCGGGCCGCATGTCAGCATCAAGGCTGGCACCACGGTTGGCCCGCACTGCGTGATTGAAGGCCACACCAGCATAGGGCGGGACAACCGCATCTTCCAGTTCAACTCGCTGGGTGCCATTCCGCAAGACAAAAAATACGCCGGTGAACCTTGCGAACTGGTTATTGGTGACCGCAATACCATCCGCGAATTTTGTACCTTCAATATTGGTTCTCCGGGTGATGCTGGCGTTACCTGCGTTGGCGATGACAACTGGATCATGGCCTACGTGCACTTGGCACATGACTGCAAAGTCGGCAACCACACGATTTTCGCCAACAACACGCAGCTTGCCGGGCATGTGCATATTGGTGACTGGGTCATTCTTGGCGGCTTCACGGTGGTGCATCAGTTTGTACGTGTGGGTGCGCACAGCATGACCGCAATGTGCTCGCTGCTGCTTGCAGACTTACCACCTTTCGTCATGTCGCAAGGCCAACCCGCTGAGGCACGGTCCATGAATTTTGAAGGGCTACGCCGCCGGGGCTTCTCTGCTGAACGCATCTCAGCAGTCAAGGCCATGCACAAGGCCTTGTACCGTGAAGACCTGACCCTGGCGCAGGCGCAAGCGCAGATCGCTGCCTTGACCGATAAATATCCCGAAGCGTTGCCCGACGTTCAGATGATGCTGGGCTTTTTAGAGCACACCTCGCCGCAGCGCGGCATTGTTCGCTAGTTCCCAATGCTTGATGCGCCGCAATTTCCCGACGGGCCGCCCCTAGGGAAATTAGCCCCCTCGGGGGGCAGTGCATTACACGAAGTGAAAAGCGTGGGGGCGACATTCGCCATGGTCGCGGGTGAAACCTCCGGCGATTTGCTGGCTGGGCTTTTAATCGATGGTCTTAAAGCGCGCTGGCCTGCTGCAAGCATGTTTGGCATCGGCGGGGCTCAAATGCAGGCGCGTGGTTTTAACGCCTGGTGGTCCAGCGACAAACTTGCGGTTCGTGGCTACGTTGAAGTGCTGCGCCATTACCGGGAAATCGTCGGTATTCGCAAGCAGCTTAGAGCCCGTTTGATCGATGAAAAACCAGATATTTTTATTGGCGTAGACGCGCCGGACTTCAACCTTGACCTTGAAGCAGACTTAAAAAATGCGGGTATCAAAACTGTGCACTTCATCAGCCCAGCGGTGTGGGCGTGGCGTGCAGACAGGGTTGAAAAAATTCGCCGCAGTGTGGACCACGTGCTGTGCATCTTTCCGTTCGAGCCCGCTTTGCTGGCTGCGCATGGCATTGCAGCGACCTACGTTGGTCATCCGCTGGCCAATGTCATCCCCATGCAACCAGATCGCGCAGCCGCACGGCGCAAGCTGGGTCTGGGCGATGAGGAAATGGTTGTTGCCATACTGCCAGGCAGCCGAAAATCGGAAATTCAATACCTCGCCAGACGATTCTTTCGGGCTGCAGCCCTTATTTCACGAGCGCGACCAGCTATTAAATTCATAGTACCTGCCATTCCGGCCGTGAGAAAAGAGATCGCGAGTATCGCGGTTTCTGCTAGGGTACAGGCAACCCTGCAAATCATTGATGGCCAGTCGCATACGGCGCTGGCTGCCTGCGATGTCACGCTGATCGCCAGCGGCACAGCCACGCTGGAGGCCGTGCTTTTCAAGCGGCCCATGGTGATTGCCTACAACATGAACTGGTTGTCATGGCAAATCATGCGGCGTAAAAAATTGCAGCCTTGGGTTGGTCTGCCGAATATCTTGTGCCGCGACTTCGTAGTTCCTGAGCTGTTGCAGGACGCAGCTACGCCCGAAGCGCTGGCGGCAGCGGTGCTGCAATGGGTAGATACAAAATGTGCAGCGCCTGACAAAATAGTGGCGCTAGAGCGGCGCTTTACCTTGCTGCACGCAGAGCTGCAGCGCGACACCTTTCAACTGGCAACTGATGCGATCCAGAAAATTCTTGAAGGCTGAACAGACTGCACTGTCCTGGGACATTCCCGGTTTGATGGCCGGTGTGGACGAGGCCGGGCGCGGGCCGCTGATGGGCCCTGTCGTGGCTGCAGCCGTGATTCTTGACGAGTTGAACCCGATCAAGGGGCTGGCTGATTCTAAAAAACTCACCGCCATCAAGCGCGACAAACTCTACGACGAAATCCGCGCCAAGGCGCTGTGCTTTTCCATCGCACTGGCCACGGTTGAGGAAATCGACACGCTCAACATACTGCAAGCCACCATGCTGGCCATGAAGCGCGCTGTGGAGGGCTTGCGCCTGAAACCGCACAAGGTACTGGTCGATGGCAACCGTTTGCCGGTCCTGCGCATGTTGTCAGAGGCGATTGTGAAGGGCGATGCGCTGGTACCGGCTATTTCGGCGGCATCGATTTTGGCCAAGGTACACCGTGACCGCTGGTGCGCCGAGTTTGATCTTCAATACCCGCAGTACGGCTTTGCGGGGCACAAGGGTTACGGCACCGCAGCGCATCTGGCTGCATTGCGCGAGCATGGTGCTTGCCCGCAGCACCGCCGCTCGTTTGCGCCTGTGGCAGAGGTGCTTCGATGAGTGATGTCACGCGTCGCATCACATCAAGAGACAACTCGCTTATCAAAGAGCTGCGCAAACTCTCCCAGGACAGCACCGCCTACCGCAAGCAGGGGCGCATCTGGCTGGAGGGCGACCATTTGTGCCGGGCCGCACTTGCCAAAGGTTTGAAGCCGGCAATAGCCTTGTTTGCAGAGTCTTTTTGGCCTCAAGCCCAATCAGAATGGGCGCGAGCAGCTATCAAAAACATAGTGATTCCCGATGCGTTGCTGCCCGAAATCAGCGGGCTTGAATCACCGGCACGCATGGGTTTTGTGCTTGACTTGCCAGTTGCACCAGCGCTTTTGCCCGGTGCGGCCTGCGTCATCCTTGACCGCGTGCAGGATGCCGGTAATGTCGGTTCCATTTTGCGCAGCGCGGCCGCGTTTGGTTTTGGCCAGATCATCGCGCTCAAAGGAACGGCCGCGCTGTGGTCGCCCAAGGTTTTGCGCGCCGGCATGGGCGCGCACTTTGCGCTGCGTCTGGTTGAGGGGGTTGATCCTGTCGCGCTGGATGAACTGGAAACCCCGATGGTTGTCACCAGCTCGCATCAAGGCCGTTTTTTGCACGAGCAGAAGTTACCCCTGCCTTGCGCCTGGGTCATGGGCCATGAAGGGCAGGGTGTTAGCGATGACTTGATGGCTCGCGCCAGCCTGAAAGTACGGATCGACCAGCCCGGCGGTGAGGAGTCGCTCAACGTAGCGGCTGCGGCAGCGATTTGCCTGTACGCCAGTGCCACGGCCGCGCTGAAATGACCCCCGCGCTTTGTGCGAAAATTAATTCAAACCTGAACCATCAGAACCTTTGATTACGGAAATCGCAGATGAAAATCGAAATCGTCAGCGTAATTACCAATGTCGAAACCATAGCCCAAGGCAACAGCATTCGTGATCTGTCTCTGTTGAGAAAGCAGCACGGACTTGGCAACTGGCGGAAAATGAAAGGCATTGCGCGGTGAGATTGCCGGACGGCAACACGGCGATGGCTGAGGTTCACTGGTACGAAGCTCACGGCATCGGCAAGGTTAAGTTCAAGATAAAGGAGTGGCTA
>JBKJOH010000176.1:0-3391 GCA_046593295.1 Polaromonas sp.
CAAGCCATCTCCGCAGCTGACCAGTTCTACAGCCTGGCGTTTTGATCTCGAAGCGCGGTCGCCACCTTTCTCCGCCCCTTGCTCACTATTGCGACAGAACCTGAAAAAGCGCTGGCAGCAGCTTGCGCCACACCAAATCACCCGTACCGCCAAAGAGGATTAGATCAAAGCTCATCAATCAAAACCTTGTAATAAAGTTTCACCATTGCTTGGCATAATCGTAACTTATGCACGATGTCTTGCCGCCTACACTTTCCCCATGAACCAACTCGACGCGCTTAAACAATTCACCACGGTGGTTGTCGACGCTGGTGACTTCAAACAGCTAGGCCAGTTCAAGCCGCAGGATGCCACCACCAATCCATCGTTGATTTTGAAGGCGGTGCAAAAGTCTGACTATCAGCAACTGATGCTGGCGGTTTGAACATGGCTAGAGCACGTTGCGATCAAACACCTGCTTGGGGCGCACTCGATAATTTTTTCAAAGAGCGTGGTCATGCGTTCGATTTACGCGATGCGTTCGCTCAAGACCCCAAGCGCTTCGAGCATTTCAGCCAACAGGCACCCCACGTTTTTGCCGATCTGTCGAAGAACCTGATTGACGCTGCCACCGAGTCCCTGCTGTTTGACCTCGCCGCGCAGTGCCAGCTTGAGCAGCACCGCGATGCCATGTTTGCCGGTGAGCTGGTTAACAGCACTGAAAACCGTGCAGCGATGCATTTTTTGCTCAGAAAACCACGTTTTGAGGCATCAAATACGGCTGTAGCCCAACAAATACGGGCGCAACCAGCTACTAAAAGCATAGCAAATGAATTGACCAAGGTACACGTCACGCTGGATGCCATGTTGGCCTACGCCGAAAAAATACGTGCTGACGATGCGATCATCGACATCATCAACATCGGCATTGGCGGCTCAGATCTTGGGCCGCAGATGGCGGTACTGGCCCTTGCTGAATTTGGGGCCAAGACCAAGCGCTTTCATTTCGTCTCTAACGTTGATGGCCAAGAACTGTCCAGCGTGCTGGCGCAGTGCAAGCCTGCGAGCACCTTGTTTTTGATAGCCTCCAAGACCTTTAGCACCACCGAGACCATGACCAACGCGCATTCGGCCAGGCACTGGTTTGAAGCGCAGGGTGGGGAAGGTGTTGACCGTCACTTTGTAGCATTAACAAGCAACGTCGAAGCCGCCAATGAATTCGGCATCACCATCACCTTCGGGTTCTGGGACTGGGTCGGTGGCCGTTATTCAATGTGGTCAGCGATTGGTTTGCCGATTGCGCTGGCCGTAGGCAGCAAGTGTTTTCGTGAACTGCTGGCTGGTGCGCACGCGATGGACAAGCACTTTCGCACTGCACCGATGGCGCAGAACCTGCCCGTGCGCCTGGGCTTGCTCGATGTCTGGTACCGCAACTTCCACGGCTTTGGCAGCCGCAGTGTTGCACCCTACAGCAGCGCCCTGCGGCGCTTGCCGGCGTATTTGCAGCAACTGGAAATGGAAAGCAATGGCAAGCGGGTTGACGCAAGTGGGCAGGCACTTCCATTTCAGACAGCACCCGTGCTGTGGGGCGAGCCTGGCACGAATGGCCAACATGCCTACTTTCAAATGCTGCATCAGGGCACGACTGTGGTGCCGGTTGAATTTGTCGCCGTCAAAAGACAAGCCCATACGCTGCCGGGGCATCAACAAAAACTTCTGGCCAATGTGCTGGCCCAGGCGCAGGCATTGATGGTGGGTAAGAGCGATGCCGCAGGGCCGCCCCAAGGCGGCGCAGCCCCCGCGGGGGGCAGCGAGCCACACGCATTGAGCGAGCGTGGGGGCCAGATGCTTGAAGGTGGATACAAAAATTTCCCCGGCAACCGACCCAGCACTTTCTTACTGTTAGATGAACTCACGCCTGCCAGCCTCGGCGCATTGATCGCGCTACAGGAACACCGCGTGTTTGTCAGCGGTGCCATCTGGGGCATCAACAGTTTTGACCAGTGGGGCGTTGAACTTGGCAAGTTACTTGCTCAGGATATCGAGCCGCGCCTGCAAAACGGGGATCTTTCGGGGCTCGATAGCTCTACCGCCGGCTTGTTGCGGTGCCTGCGATAACTATAGCGATCTCGATCTCGATCCCGATAGCTTGGGCATCCGGACGCTGCTGATCTACTAAAAAAAGGGCCGCAGTACTTGCGCACCGCGGCCCTTTTGGCTTGAGCTGAGCTCAGCCGGACATTACATGCCCATGCCGCCCATACCACCCATGCCACCCATATCGCCGCCGCCCATGCCGCCGCCAGCTGCTTCGTCTTTTGGAGCTTCAGCAATCATGGCTTCGGTCGTCAGCATCAGGGATGCGACGGAGGCTGCGTTCTGCAGTGCGGTGCGGGTTACTTTCGTCGGGTCCAGGATACCCATTTCGATCATGTCGCCGTAGGTGTCGTTGGCTGCATTGAAGCCGTAGTTGCCCTTGCCAGCCATCACAGCTGCGACCACGACAGAGGCTTCGCCGCCGGCGTTGTAAACGATCTCGCGCAAAGGTGCCTCAATGGCCTTAAGCACCAGCTTGATACCTGCGTCTTGGTCAGCGTTGTCGCCTTTGATGACACCTGCAGCTTGCTTGGCGCGCAGGAACGCAACGCCACCGCCAGCCACGATGCCTTCTTCAACCGCAGCGCGGGTAGCGTGCAGGGCGTCTTCAACGCGGGCTTTTTTCTCTTTCATTTCGACTTCGGTCGCAGCGCCAACCTTGATCACGGCAACACCGCCAGCCAACTTGGCCACGCGCTCTTGCAGTTTTTCACGGTCGTAGTCGCTGGTCGCTTCTTCGATCTGGACGCGAACCTGCTTGACGCGGGCTTCGATGTCAGCAGCTGCACCAGCACCGTCGATGATGATGGTGTTTTCTTTGCTCACTTCGATGCGCTTGGCAGAACCGAGGTCAGCCAGCGTGGCTTTTTCAAGCGTCAGGCCCACTTCTTCAGCGATGACTTTACCGCCAGTAAGTGTTGCGATGTCTTCTAGCATGGCTTTGCGGCGGTCGCCGAAGCCAGGAGCCTTAACAGCCACCACTTTCAAAATGCCGCGCAGGGTGTTGACCACCAGCGTGGCCAGGGCTTCGCCTTCGACATCTTCAGAAATGATCAGCAGCGGCGCCAGCGCCGTCGATGATGATGGTGTTTTCCTTGCCCACTTCGATGCGCTTGGCCTGGCCGAGGCCAGCCAGCGTCCCTTTTTCGAGCGACAGGCCAACTTCTTCGGCAATCACTTTGCCGCCGGTCAGCACAGCGATGTCTTCCAGCATGGCTTTGCGGCGATCGCCGAAACCAGGAGCCTTGACAGCGACAACCTTCAGGATGCCGCGCAGGGTGTTGACCACCAGCGTTGCCAGTGCTTCGCCATCAAC
>JBKJOH010000219.1:0-6458 GCA_046593295.1 Polaromonas sp.
TTTTTCCGTCCGGCTAGGCGTGAGGAGGCGACATAGCCGTAGCTATGGCAACGACGAGCAACAACGCCGGGCGGGAAAAGACGCGTTTTCATGTTTCCTTATTTCCGAGTCGCAGTACTAGGGCAATCCTCGGAAGTTTTAAGCACCTGTCCTCTTTATTTCCGGCAAAGCAGCCCATAGCTACCAGTCATGACAAATCCACTCCTAGACTTTTCTAACCTCCCGCAGTTTGACCGCATCAAGCCCGAACATGTCGCCCCCGCCATCGACGAGTTGCTGCTAGCTGCCGAAGTAGCGCTTGAAAAAGTCACGGCACCAGACTTCCCGGCCAACTGGGTGGGTATTGCAGCCACACTCGATGTAGCGACTGAACAGTTGGGCCGCGCATGGGGCGCTGTAAGCCACCTGAACAGCGTAGCCGACACGCCAGAGCTGCGCGCCGCCTACAACGCGGCCCTGCCCAAAGCCACCGAGTTCTGGACACGCCTGGGTGCAGACGAGAGGCTATACACCAAGTACAAGGCGATTGATGTCGCCAGCCTGAACGCAGAGCAACGTCAGGCGCACAAAAATGCGCTGCGCAATTTTGTGCTGTCAGGCGCAGAACTCACCGGCGCAGCCAAGGAGCGCTTTGCCAAAATCCAGGAGCGGCAAGCCGAACTGAGCCAGAAATTCAGCGAAAACGCGCTCGATGCTACCGACGCATTTGCCTACTACGCCAAAGGGGACGAGCTGGCTGGCGTGCCTGCTGACGTGGTGCAAACTGCGCTGGAGGCAGCCAAAGCGGATGCCAAGGAAGGCTACAAACTCACACTGAAAATGCCCTGCTACCTGCCCGTCATGCAGTTTGCTGACAGCAGTACACTGCGTGAAATCATTTACCGCGCCTACAGCACCCGCTCCAGCGACCAAGCCCCTGCTGAGTTTGCCAAGTTCGACAACAGCGCCGTCATGCAGGAGATATTAGCGCTGCGGCTTGAAGAAGCGCAGTTGCTCGGTTACCGTAATTTTGGTGAAGTGTCAGTCGTCGCCAAAATGGCCAAGTCGCCCGAAGAAGTCGTGACTTTTTTGCGTGACCTCGCGCACCGCGCCCGCCCCTACGCCGAAAAAGATGTGGCTGACCTGCGGGACTTTGCGGTTAGAGAACTCAAGCTGAACGCTATTGAAGCCTGGGACTATGCCTACATCGGCGAAAAACTCAAAGAAGCGCGGTATGCGTTCAGCGAGCAGGAAGTCAAACAGTATTTCACCGCGCCCAAAGTACTGGCTGGTCTTTTCAAGATTGTTGAAACGCTGTTTGAAGTCGCCATCCACAAAGACGCTGCACCGGTATGGAATTCAAAAGTCGAGTTCTACCGCATTGAACGTGCCGGAGAACTCGTAGGCCAGTTCTACCTCGACCAGCCCGCCCGTACTGGCAAGCGTGGTGGTGCCTGGATGGACGATGTGCGCTCGCGCTGGCTTCGCCCCGACACGGGCAAACTGCAGATGCCCGTGGCGCAACTGGTCTGCAACTTTGCCGATGGCGTGGGCATGAATGGGGTGGACAGGCCTGCCCTACTCACGCATGACGACGTGACCACGCTGTTCCATGAGTTTGGCCACGGCCTGCACCACATGCTCACGCAGGTCAACGAATACGATGTGTCGGGCATCAGCGGTGTCGAATGGGATGCGGTTGAGCTACCCAGCCAGTTCATGGAAAACTTCTGCTGGGAATGGGATGTGATCAAACACATGACGGCCCACGTTGATACCGGCGAGCCGCTGCCGCGCGCGCTGTTCGACAAAATGCTGGTAGCCAAAAACTTCCAGAGCGGCATGCAGACGCTGCGCCAGGTCGAGTTTTCGCTGTTCGACATGCTGCTGCACACCAGCTACAAGCCTGCTGACGATGTGATGGCTTTGCTCAATCAGGTACGCAAGGAAGTGGCGATCATCAAGGCCCCGCCCTACAGCCGCACCGCGCATACCTTCAGCCACATTTTTTCAGGTGGCTACGCAGCAGGTTATTACAGCTATAAATGGGCTGAAGTGCTGTCGGCAGATGCTTATGCAGCGTTTGAAGAAACTGCCGCATCAACACCCGAAAGCAGCCCGGGCAAGACTACCGTAACGGTCGAAACCGGCAGAAAATATCGCCAGGCAATTCTGGAGGCGGGTGGCAGCCGCCCTGCCATGGAATCATTCAAGGCCTTCCGGGGCCGGGAGCCGTCGATTGATGCGCTGATGCGTCATCAGGGTATGGCCTAGGCGCGTTGTGCCTTGGTATTAAGCACGTTATGCATCTTGTATGCAATAAATAGTCATTGATTTAAACGACCCAAGGGCAACCACCATGACCTCATTCGTTCTCAAATTTTTAACCGTTATCACAGTGGCTGTGGCCACCCTCGGCACCCTATCCCCATTGCAAGCACAGCAGGTTTACCGCATCGTGGGGCCAGACGGCAAAGTCACTTTCTCAGACAAGCCACCACCGGTCGCCAGCAACGCAAAAGTAACTTCAGGCACAGCTGCATCGGGTGGTGCTGGCTCTGCCAGCAGCAACCTGCCTTTTGAGCTGCGCCAAGTCGCATCGAAGTACCCCGTCACGCTCTACACGGGCGAGGCCTGCAGCCCTTGTGGTTCGGCTCGCGCATTGCTCATGGGCCGAGGCGTGCCGTTCACAGAAAAGACCGTCATCACGGTTGACGATGCAGCGGCATTGCAGCGCCTGAGTGGCGAAAATTCCCTGCCCTTTGGCACCATAGGCGGCCAGCAGCTCAAGGGATTTTCAGACGCTGAATGGACTCAGTTTTTAAACGCCGCTGGCTACCCTGCAAGCTCGATTTTGCCGTTCAACTATCGCCAGCCACCGGCAACGCCACTGGTTGCGATTGCGGTAGCGCCTTCTGCTGCACCTGCCGCTGCGGCAAGCCCCACGCCCGCCCGCGCGGCCCCCGCACCCGTGCCGCCTGCACCTACGGCGGACAACCCAGGTGGCATCCGGTTTTAAAACTCACGACATCAAAACACCAAAGTTTTGACACCGCCCACGCCGCCCAGCAAACACACATTAGCCTTCTGAAAAGCAAACACGCCCACCGTCACCACACCCGGCCACTGGCTGACGGTTGACTCAAACCCCAGCGGGTCGGTAATCATCAAGCCTGTCACATCCAGAATATGCTGGCCGTTGTCGGTGACTAGTGGCGCGCCATCTTTCAGCCGCAGTTTTGCCGTGCCGCCCAACGCCAGAAACTGGCGCGTAATGCGGCTTGATGCCATCGGGATCACCTCCACCGGCAGCGGAAATTTGCCCAGCGTTGCTACCAGTTTTGACTCGTCTGCAATGCAGACAAATTTGCGCGACTGCGCTGCCACGATCTTCTCCCGCGTCAGTGCCGCACCACCGCCTTTGATCATGTAGCCCGCGTGGTCAATCTCGTCAGCGCCGTCGATGTACACAGCCAGTTCCTCAACCTCGGCCGCATCAAACACCTTGATGCCGAGTGCCGCCAAGCGTTCGGTCGATGCGACGGAACTAGACACCGCACCTTTGATGCTGTCTTTCATGCTGGCCAGCGCATCAATAAACTTGTTGACCGTCGAGCCGGTGCCCACGCCCACGATGCTGCCGGGTTCAACATAGGCCAGTGCAGCTTGGCCAACCAAAGTTTTGAGTTCGTCTTGAGTCATGAAGATTGTTTTGATGGAGAGAATAGATGAATTTACAAAAATGAGGTTTTGCGACAATACGCAACTGCCCACCGCACAACCCAAATTATCCGATGTCCCTGTTCCAAAAACTCCAGAAATTTCAAAAACTCCCCTATAGGGTGGCCCGGCCTTTTTTATTTGGACTGGACCCCGAGGTGGCGCACGAAATCACCATGGCATCGCTGGCTCGCACGCAGGGCACGCCGCTCTCACTGGCCTACTGCGCAGCGCGGGTTGACGACCCGGTCAAGCTGGCTGGTTTGATATTTCCCAACCGCGTGGGCCTGGCCGCAGGGCTGGACAAAAACGCCCGCTGCATTGATGGCCTTGCCGCCATGGGCTTTGGCTTTATAGAGGTCGGCACCGTCACGCCGTTGGCCCAAAGCGGCAATCCCAAGCCGCGCATGTTTCGCTTACCAGAGGCCAACGCACTCATTAACCGGCTGGGTTTCAACAACGACGGGCTGGATGCGTTTTTGGCCAACGTACAAAAGTCTGCCGTTCGCAGGCAGGGTACAAGCGACAAGGTTCAGAACAAGGTCTTGCTGGGCCTGAACATCGGTAAAAACGCTGCCACACCGATTGAAAACGCAGTTGATGACTATCTGATTTGCTTAGGCGGCGTGTACCCGCATGCCGACTACGTCACTGTCAACATCTCCAGCCCCAACACCAAAAACCTGCGTGCGCTGCAGAGCGATGAAGCGCTCGACGCGCTGCTGGGCCACATTGCCGAACGCCGCGAAACCCTGGCCGCGCAGCACGGCAAACGCGTCCCGATTTTTGTAAAAATTGCCCCCGACCTGGACGAAGCGCAAGTGGACATCATCGCCGCCACCCTGAAGCGCCACGCCATGGACGGAGTGGTCGCCACCAACACCACGTTGAGCCGCGATGCCGTCAAGGGCCTGCGCCACGCCGAAGAAGTCGGCGGCCTGAGCGGTGCGCCCGTGCTGGCCGCCAGCAACCGCGTCATCACGCAACTGCGCAAAGCACTCGGCAAGGGCTTTCCCATCATCGGCGTGGGTGGTATTTTGAGCGGCGCGGACGCTGTGTCAAAAATCAATGCTGGCGCCGACGTGGTGCAAATCTACACCGGCTTGATCTACAAAGGTCCAGAAATCGTCTTCGATGCTGCTGCGGCCATAAAAAAGACCTTTTTTAAGCCCTGAAACGCCTGTAGCCCAATCAATGCGGGCGCAACCAGCTACTCTTTTTATAGCAGCGTGCAAACGTGGTCAGCAATCGCCAGTGAACTGGTCAGACCCGGCGACTCAATGCCAAACAAGTTAACCAGCCCCGGCACACCATGCACGCTGGGGCCCTGCACCACAAAATCTTCCGCAGGCTCACCTTTTGCACTGATTTTGGGCCTGATACCAGCGTAGCCCGGCTGCAATGCGCCGTCGGGCAGCGCGGGCCAATACTTGCGCACCTCGGCGTAAAACGAATCACCGCGCGCCGCATCAACCAGCAAATCGTCGGGTGAGTCCACCCACTGCACATCAGGGCCAAACTTGGCCTGGCCGCCGAGGTCAATCGTCAGGTGTACGCCCAGCCCCGCGGCCTCCGGTACTGGGTACACCAAGCGGCTAAACGGCGAGCGTCCAGCCAGGGTGAAGTAATTGCCCTTGGCGAAATAGTCACGCGGTATGTGGTGCAAAGCAAGCCCGCTAAAGCGCCGTGCCAGGGCGGGCGCGTGCAGGCCAGCAGCATTGACAAGCGTTTTCGCCTGCAATCTGGTGCCACCTCCTGCTATCAAAGTAATAGCTGTCTGCGCGCATTGCGCCTGCTCCAGCCGGGTATTGAGAACCACAACGCCGCCAGCGTTCTCAAGGTCGCCCTGCAACGCCAGCATCAGCGCGTGGCTATCGACAATGCCGGTGCTGGGCGAGTGGATGGCGGCAACACATTCGAGTTGCGGCTCCAGCGCCCTGGCCTCCTCGCGGCTCAAGAGCACCAGGTCATGCACGCCGTTGGCAGCGGCTTTGTCGATGATGCATTGAAGTTGCAGCGCTTGCGCAGCGTTGGTAGCCACTATCAGTTTGCCGCAGCGGCTGTGGCCAATGCCGCGCGCTTCGCAGTAGTCGTACAGCATCTGCCGCCCCTGCACGCACAAGCTGGCTTTGAGCGAACCCTGCGGGTAATAGATGCCGGCGTGAATCACCTCGCTGTTACGTGCGCTGATGCCGGTACCAATCGCCGTAGCAGCCTCCAGCACCATCACCTCACGGCCCCGCAATGCCAGCGCCCGCGCCACCGCAAGCCCCACCACACCAGCACCTATGACAACACAATCGACTTGATCCAAACCAACGCCTCCGTACCAAGAAGCCTTGACTTTAAACGCTAAAAACTAGCGCTCTACCTCATTTGCACCGAGCCACTCACGTTAACCAGTACCGTGCTCTTGCCCGCCTCGACTGAAACAGGCGCATCCGACATCTCGGCCTTGGCCGCCATGGCCATCATGCGTGGGCGCGGGTTTGAGCCCTGCTCGTTGGCGTTGATGGACACTTCGCGCAGGGTGTAGCTGGTAAAGCCAAAGCCTCTAGCAATGTCTGATGCCTTGGCCTTGAAGCGTTCAATGGCCTGGGTTTGCGCCTCGCCTTCGACCCGCGCGCGCTGTTCCCGACTCAGGGAAAAACTGACATTGCCCATGGTCAGCGTCTGGATCTTGCCCGCTGCGGTGGTGATGCGGGCAAAGTCCCGGCCTTCCAGAACCAGCTCGGTCGAACCCTGCCAGCCGTTGATCT
>JBKJOH010000066.1:0-8125 GCA_046593295.1 Polaromonas sp.
GAAAAAAGCCAAGTTCACCGACTTGCTGGTGTCCAGCCAGACTGGTAGCGGCAAGACTGCAGCTTTCTTGCTGCCTGTTCTGCACACGTTGCTCAAGCAACAGGAAGAAGCAGAGCGTTTTGAGCGTTCCGAGTTTGAACGCCTGAGCGCCGAAGCGGTTGCTCGCGGTGAGGCACCTGCCAAAAAACCAAAACGCAAAGACCCAACCAATGCGCGCAACTTCAAGGCGGCCACACCTGGCGCACTGATTCTTTGCCCGACGCGCGAGCTGGCCCAACAGGTTTGCGCTGACGCGATTGACCTGGTTCGCCATTGCCGTGGCCTGCGTATTGCCAACGTCGTTGGCGGCATTCCTTACCAGTTGCAAATTGCCAAGCTGCAAAACGCCAATCTGGTGGTTGCAACGCCAGGCCGCCTGCTTGACTTGCAGCGCAGTATGCAGATCAAGCTTGACCAAGTACAGTTTCTCGTTGTTGACGAAGCCGACCGCATGTTAGATCTCGGCTTTGCTGACGACCTGACCGAAGTCAACCAGCTCACCATAGAGCGCAAGCAGACCATGATGTTCAGCGCCACGTTTGCGCCGCGCATCATGCAACTGGCTACGCGTGTGATGCGTACTCCGCAGCGTATCGAGATTGACTCGCCGCATGAAAAACACGCATCCATCACCCAGTCACTGCTGTGGGCCGACAACATGACGCACAAGCGCAAGTTGCTAGATCATTCACTGCGCGACACCGAGATGAACCAGTCCCTCGTGTTTGCCTGCACGCAGGTTGAGTGCGACGGCCTGGCCAATGATCTGGTGCAAGACGGTTTTAGCGCTGTTGCGCTGCACGGTGCGTTGGGCCAGGGCTTGCGGAATCGCCGCCTGATGGCTTTCCGCGATGGCCGCGTGCAAATTTTGGTGGCAACCGACGTGGCCGCTCGTGGTCTTGACGTGCCAACGATTACCCACGTCATCAACTACGGCCTGCCCATGAAAGCCGAAGACTATATTCACCGCATTGGCCGTACTGGCCGTGCCGGACGCGAAGGCAAGGCGATCACGATTGCCGAGTTCCGCGATCGCCGCAAAATTCAGGACATCGAACACTACACCCAGCAAAACCTCAAGCCCAGCGTGATTGCCGGCCTTGAGCCACAACAGCGCTTTGCACCAACATCGGATCGCCCACGCGGCAATTTTGGTGGTGGTCGTGATGACCGTGGCGGTGGACGCAGTTTTGGCGGCGGCAGTGGTGGCTATCAGTGCCGCAAGCCTGCTGGCGCTGGTTTCGGTGGGGGCCGCGATGACCGTGGTGGTGGCTTTGGTGCGCCGCGTGACGACCGTGGCGGTAACTTTGGCGGCGGTAATTTCCAGGGGCGTCCTGCACCGCAAGGCCCTAACTACGCTGATCGCTCAGGTTTCAACGACCGTGGCCCGCGCCATGACGACCGCAGCTTTGGCAACAACAATGCCTTTGCTTCACGTGATGACCGCGGTGGCGACCGCAACTTTGCGCCCCGCAACGAAGGCTTTGCAACGCGCAGTGAAGGCTTTGCTGCACGCCCCGACTTTGCAAACCGCAAACCTGCATTCGCCAAGCCAGCAGGCAAGGTGTTTGTGCCGCGCGATGCCGCCAAAAAGGCGGGTAAGTTCTCTAAGCCCGCACGCGACTGAAGGGCACGTCTATAAATTCATTTTTCAGGCGAATTGCTGCGTTGCGCGGTGCTCGCAATCCTCATGTACACAAGTACATTCCGGTTGCTGCGCTCCGTGTGCCTTGCACTTCATCCCGAAAATCTGAATTTCTAGAAGTGCCCTGAAGCTGCATCGCATGGGAGACCTAAAGGTCTTCTGCGATGGCCGTCAAGCAGCTTGCTGCATGGCCGGTGAAAACATGGTTTCCATCTCATGTCGTACTTTGTAGGCGGGAGTGGATGTGTCCATGGCCACATCGGCCCAGCTCAGGCTTTGGCCTTTTTTGACCGCCCGCACCACCTTGACCTGGTGTGCCAGGCCAAGCGGCAGGCCGCCCATGCGCAGCGAGGTGTCTGCGGGCAACAGCTTGCCCCATACCGTGTAGCCGCCTTCGCCGTCGAGCATGACGCCGGGAACCAGGTCACGCTTGGCAGTGGCCACCACGTCGGCATTCCAGCAGGTTGCCACGCCTGTGGGCTCGCCGCGCAGCGCCACGCTGGCTACTGACACGCCCACCTCCAGCCCGATCAGGTGCCAGCGCTTGTAGAGCGTGAAATAACGCCCGCTCGGGTCGGTGTGGGCGTTGTACTCTTCAAAGCAGTTCTTGATGTAGTCGGTCTCGGCCTCCACCGTGACCCAGACCCCCATGCGGATGTCGTAGGGAATTTTGCGCCCATCGGCTTCCAGCGAAGAGATCACCTCGACCATGCCTTTACGTTCCAGCACACCGCCTTCGTTGATGGGCCGTGTGACAAACGGAATGTCTTCGACGCTGGCGGGCGGGTAGAGCAGGCCATTGCTCGGCACGCTCAGGCCGGTGGCATTGGCCACAGCCGTGCATTCAATCGATGGCTTGGAGCCATCGAGAAAACTATTGAACATTTTGGGGTTGAGCCCGCCGCGCTCGGCCTGCTCGGGGCTCAAGCCGTAGTTGCCCCACACGGTGTCGGGGGTTGACTCCGAAAAATGCGGCAACCACTTGTGGCCACGACCTGCCGCCACCACCGGAAAACCGCAGGTGCGGGCCCAGTCCACCAGGTCACAAATCAAGGCCGGCTGGTCACCAAAAGCCAGCGAATACACCACGCCCGCTGCTTGCGCCTTGCGCGCCAGCAAGGGGCCGCAAAAAGCGTCGGCCTCTACCGTGACGTTGACCACATGCTTGCCGTGTGCAAACGCTTGCAGGCAATGCTCCACTGCCGCCACAGGGTTACCGGTGCACTCGACAATGATGTCGATCTGCGGGTGCGTCACCACCGCCCGCCAGTCTTCGGTGATCCACGTTGCTCCGGTTTTAATAGCGTCTTGGATAGACGAAGCTTGCGCTAGCCCTGGTTTCCATCCAACGCGGGCAAGGTTTGCGCGGGCTGCGTCAGGTGACAGATCAGCAATCGCTACCAAGTGCATGCCCGGTGTTCTCGGGATTTGCGCCAGGTACATTGAGCCGAACTTGCCCGCGCCTATCAGGCCGATGCGGATAGGCTGGTTGTTGGCTGCGCGTTGTTGGAGTTTAGAAAATAGGTTCATTGAAATATCCGTTCAGGCCGCTAGGCGCTCGGGCGACACGTCGTCCATCGATAGCGTGGACGTTTGCAGGGCCGAGGCCGGAACGCCGTCTTTCCACGGCAGGTCTACCGAGTAGTCTTTAAGCAAACAGTCATCTGGCAGGCAGCTGATCGGTGTGAAGTCGCGGTGGGCGATGTACTCGGGCCGTTTGTGGCGGCGGATGTGGTTGCTGACCGCGCACAGGCTGAGGTAGACGCTGACGCGGTCAAACGGCGACAGGTTGCTGCCCGACGCATGTACTAAGCACGAGTGAAACAAAATCATCGAGCCCGCCGGGCCTTTGGGGCTGACGATACCACCCTGCTTGCCGCCGGCACGCTGCACCAGCTGGCGGATTAAATTATTGTCCACGGTCCACAGCGGGTAGCTGGTGGTGGTCAGGTCGTGTTTGGCTTCGACCACGCCTTTCTTGTGGCTGCCGGGAATCAACATCAGCGGGCCGTTGTGCTCGGTCACGTCGTCCAGAAAAATCGCTACGTTCATGGCGCGCTCGGTCGGCATCATGTCGTCATTGAGCCAGGTGCCGTAGTCTTGGTGCCACTGCCAGACATCGCCTTCAAAGGCCATCTTGCCGTTGATCTTGAACTGGTGCATGTACAGCGCCTCGCCCAGCAGCTCTTCGACTGGCCCTATCATCCGCGGGTGCCGCGCCAGCTTGGCAAACGGTTCGCTGTACATGTGGGCGGCAAAGTTGGTGCGCACGGCATCTTTGCCTTTTTCGCGCACGTTGTAGTCCTCACGGCGGCTGTACAGCTCGGGCACGGCATCGGTCAGCGTGCAGGTTTCTTCCGGGGTGAACAGGCCCGGGAAAAACAGGTAGCCGTCACGGTCGAACTGGGCCAATTGGTCGGGGGTTAATTTCATGATGTGTTTCCTAAAGTGATGCGGTTGTCGGTTTGCTTTTCTGGGTCATGGGGTGATGGGGTGCTTCAAGGTGTTTTCAAGCAACCGCGCGAGGTTGCGACTGGCATCCTCGCCGTGCTGTCGGCTCAAACTTTCTGCCAACGGTGGATTGCCGTTTTCAATGGCGCATGCGATGGCTTCGTGCTCGTCCCACACCGACTCGCGCATGGTGGACAGCTGCAGCACCGCACCCATGGCGCGGCGAATGTGGTGCCAGTGCAGCCGCACGCTTTGCGCGATCAGTGGGTTGCCCGAGGCGGCATAGATGGCGGTGTGAAAAGCTGCGTCAGCCGCCACCATGGCTTTGATGTCTTGTCCACGCGCTGCCTCGCGGCCCTGGTGGATGAGGCGGCTGTCGATGCGCTGGTGTGCCTGCGCTGCCAGCCGGGCGGCCAATGCGTCCAGGGTGCTGCGCACCTGGTAAATCTGTACCAGCGCCACCACGTCCAGCGGCGCTACCAGCACGCCCCGGCCCGGTACGTCCAGTACAAATCCGTCCTTTTTCAGCAGCCGCATGGCTTGCAGCACGGGCTGGCGCGACACCGCCAGTTGCTCGGCGATGTCTTCCTGCGTGATGCGTGCTCCCGGTGCCAGCGAGCCGTCGCTGATCGCGTCCAGCAAGCTGGTGTAGACCTGGTCTACCAGATCCGGCGTTGACTCGATTTTGATGAGGGTGGAGGTCATGGGTTTAACTTTGTATACAGAATACATTAATTCTTTCTGATTCTATCAAGGGTATACCCGCAGACGACGGTCTTACCAAGCAGTGGCAAGATGGCAGCAGGCCAACCTCCACTACACACCGCATGACCACCATGACCCGACCCGCCCCCGCTTGGCTAGACCGCATGTACAACAACCGGGCGCTGGTGCCCGACCATGCGGACTATTTCAGCCGCTGGGCCGAGGCGTCAGACGATGCGCGCGAGGCGCACGCCAACCAATGCGACATTGCCTACGGCGATGGTCCGACGGAAAAGCTCGATATTTTTCCGAGTACTCAACCTGGCGCACCGGTGGTGGTTTTCGTCCACGGCGGCTACTGGCGTTCGCTCGACAAATCAGACCATTCCTTCATCGCGCCAGCCTTCAAGAACGAGGGCGCCTGCGTGGTGCTTCCCAACTACGCGCTGTGCCCGGCGGTCACGATTCCGCAGATCACGATGCAGATGGTCAAGGCGCTGACGTGGACCTACCGCAATATCAAAAAATTTGGCGGCGACCCGAACCGCATCACGGTGGTCGGCCACTCCGCCGGAGGGCACCTGGCCGTCATGCTGCTGGCCTGCGTCTGGCCCGCCTACGCCAAGAACCTGCCGGCCGATCTGGTCAAGGGTGCGATGTCGATCTCAGGCCTGTATGACCTCGATCCCATCATGCATACGCCTTTCCTCAAGGAATCGCTCAGACTCACGCCCGAGCAGGTGGTCCTGATCAGCCCGGTTTTTTTCCCGCGTCCGTCAAAGGGCGTTCTGTACACACTGGTCGGTGGCGACGAGAGCGCCGAGTTCCTGCGCCATAACACGCTGATGCAGGCCGCCTGGAGCAAGAAGACCGTGCCGGTGTGCGAAGACCTGCCCGGGCTCAATCACTTCAGCATCCTTGAGGCGCTGGTGTTTCCCGGCCACCGCCTGCATCAGCTGGCGCTGCAGCTGATCACCGCCACCGCCACCGCCACCGCATAGCAAGGGTTTTCTACAATAGCTGATGTTCTCTGCACTCATTGACAGCGGCGCTTCAAGCTCCCCACTCTTACAAAATCTCAATCCCGAGCAACTGGCCGCAGTAACCCTGCCCAACACCCACGCGCTGATACTGGCGGGTGCGGGCTCGGGCAAGACCCGTGTACTGACGACGCGCATCGCCTGGTTGCTGCAAACCGGCCAGGTTTCACCGGGCGGTATTTTGGCCGTCACGTTTACCAACAAGGCGGCCAAAGAAATGATGACGCGGCTTTCTAGCCTGTTGCCTGTCAATGTGCGCGGCATGTGGATAGGTACTTTTCATGGCCTGTGCAACCGCTTTTTGCGCGCCCACTACAAGCTGGCCAACCTGCCGCAGAGCTTTCAGATTCTGGACACGCAAGACCAGCTCTCAGCCATCAAGCGCCTGTGCAAGCAGTTCAATATTGACGACGAGCGCTTTCCGCCCAAGCAACTGATGTACTTTTTTTCGGGTAACAAAGAAGATGGCTTGCGAGCCAAAGACGTGCAGATTCATGGTGATGACGACCGCAAAAAAGTCGAGCTGTATGCGCTGTATGAAGAGCAGTGTCAGCGTGAAGGCGTGGTTGATTTTGGCGAGCTGATGTTGCGCAGCTATGAGCTGCTGCGAGACAATGCTCCGGTACGTGAGCACTACCAGCGGCGCTTTCGGCATATTCTGATTGACGAGTTTCAAGACACCAACAAGCTGCAATACGCATGGATCAAGATGCTGGCCGGGCAGGGCAGTGATGTTTCAAACGCTATGCCGGGTGGCTCAGTCATTGCGGTGGGTGATGACGACCAGAGCATTTACGCCTTTCGCGGCGCGCGCGTTGGCAACATGACTGACTTTGTGCATGAGTTCAAAGTAAGCCACCAAATCAAGCTGGAGCGCAACTACCGCAGCTTCGGCAACATTCTTGATTCAGCCAACGAACTGATCAGCCACAACAGCAAGCGCCTGGGCAAAAACCTGCGCACCGAGGCCGGGCCCGGCGAGCCCGTGCGGGTGTACGAATCAGCCAGTGATTTTGCCGAGGCGCAATGGTTTGTAGACGAGGTCAAGCAACTCGTGCGTGACGGCACAGAGCGCAAAGAGATAGCCCTGCTCTACCGCAGCAATGCGCAAAGTCGCGTCATCGAAACCGCGCTGTTCAATGCCGCCGTGCCGTACCGCGTGTATGGTGGCCTGCGCTTTTTTGAGCGGGCCGAGATCAAGCACGCACTGGCGTATTTGCGCCTGCTGGAGAACCCGCATGACGACACCAGCTTCATGCGCGTCGTCAACTTTCCGCCGCGCGGCATCGGCTTGCGCAGCATCGAGCAGTTGCAGGATGTGTCGCGCGCTTCGGGTTGTTCGCTGCATGACGGCGTGAGTGCGGTGCTGGGCAAGGCCGGTACAAAGCTTGGCGAATTTGTTGCCAAGCTCGATGTACTGCGCGAGCAAACTGTAGGTATGACGCTGCGTGACATCATTGAATTGGTTTTGCAGCACAGCGGGCTTGAAGAGCATTACAAGCTGGAAAAAGAAGGCCAGGACAGGTTGGAAAACCTGGGCGAACTGGTCAATGCCGCCGAATCGTTTGTCAGCCAGGAAGGTTTTGGCCGCGATGCGGTGGCGCTGCCGATTGACGAGTTGGGCCAGTCGCCTGCCAGTCAGGGGCTTGATCCTAATGCACCCTCACCCCAACCCTCTCCCGGAGGGAGAGGGGGCTTTGAAGAGTTACTCCCTCTCCCTCTGGGAGAGGGCAGGGGTGAGGGTCTCGCGCCGGACAGCGAAACCGGTGAAACGCTATCACCTCTGGCGGCATTTTTAACGCACGCTGCGCTGGAGGCAGGCGACAACCAGGCCAAGGCGGGCCAAGATGCGGTGCAGCTGATGACGGTGCATTCGTCCAAGGGGCTGGAGTTTGATTGCGTGTTTATCAGCGGGCTTGAAGACGGCATCTTCCCGCATGAAAATTCACTAAGCGATGCTGGCGGCATTGAAGAAGAACGCCGCCTGATGTATGTCGCCATCACCCGCGCGCGCAAGCGCCTGTACCTCAGCTATTGCCAAACTCGCATGTTGCATGGCCAGACGCGCTACAACCTCAAGAGCCGGTTTTTTGACGAGCTGCCTGAAGGCGCGCTGAAGTGGATCACGCCGAAGAACCAGGGCTTTGCTTCTGGTCTGGGTGGTCTGGGTGGTGGGGGTAGTGGCAGTAGTGGCGCTTGGCGCGATGGCGCGCATTCAGGCGCTGGCCGTAAAGACTGGGCCAGC
>JBKJOH010000187.1:0-12498 GCA_046593295.1 Polaromonas sp.
AAGCTGCGATTCATGGCCTGGCACATGATGTAGGACAGAATCGCACCACCGGTGCCTTGGTGGGCTCCAGTGGTGCGATTCTGTCCTACATCATGTGCCAGGCCATGAATCGCAGCTTCATCAGCGTGATTGCAGGCGGCTTTGGCACGACCAGCGGAACGCCCAAGCCGGCTGCTGGCGGCGCGCAACCGGTCGGTGAAGTGGTGCCGGTGAATGCCACCGAAACGGCCGAGTTGCTGCGTGAAGCCAAGAGCGTCGTTATCGTTCCCGGTTACGGCATGGCGGTGGCGCAGGCCCAGCACACCGTCTGCGAGATCACTAAATACCTTCGGGCGAAGGGCATCAACGTGCGCTTTGGCATCCACCCCGTCGCGGGGCGTATGCCGGGCCACATGAACGTGTTGCTGGCTGAGGCCAAGGTGCCGTATGACATCGTGTTTGAAATGGACGAGTTGAATGACGACTTCCCCAAAACCGATGTGGTCATGGTGATTGGTGCCAACGACATTGTCAACCCGGGTGCGCAGGACGACCCGACCAGCCCGATCGCCGGCATGCCGGTGCTCGAAGTCTGGAAGGCCAAGACCTCGATTGTCATGAAACGCAGCATGGCCTCGGGCTATGCCGGGGTCGATAACCCGCTGTTCTACAAAGAGAACAACCGCATGCTGTTTGGCGATGCCAAGAAGATGCTCGACGAAGTGCTGATTGCATTGAAAAGCTGAGCCTGACCCGCACCCCACCCCCCACCGCCATCCTCAGTGCCCTGCAAGAAGAGCAGCGCGGCCTGATAGAGCTGCTGGAGCAGCCGCACAAAATCAGACATGCAAGCCGTGACTTTTGGCTCGGCAATCTGCATGGCCAGCCGGTGGTGCTGGCGCTGTCAAAAATTGGCAAGGTTGCAGCAGCTACAACCGCCACTGCCCTGATTGAGCGTTTCGGTGCGCAGCGCATTGTCTTCACTGGCGTCGCAGGCGGGCTGGGTACAGGCGTGCGCGTTGGCGACATCGTGGTGGCGCAGGACTTCATGCAGCATGACTTTGATGCCTCGCCCATTTTCCCGTGCTATGAGTTGCCGATGTATGACAAAACGCGGTTTGGGGGTGATACCGCGCTGACGGCGCAGCTGCTGGCGGCGGCACGTTTAGCGCTTGCAGACGAACGCTTTAGAGCAGCCTACCCCAACGCCAAGGTACACCACGGGCTGGTAGCCAGTGGTGACCGTTTTGTATCCGGTGCGCTAGAGTCTGCTGCGTTGCGGGCAGCCCTGAGCGCCAGCGGGCATGAGGTGCTGGCAGTCGAAATGGAAGGCGCGGCAGTAGCTCAGGTATGCCATGACTACGACGTGTCGTTTGCGGCGGTACGCACCATTTCTGACCGCGCTGACGACAGCGCACATGTTGATTTCCCGAGCTTTGTGGATCAGGTAGCCAGCCGCTACGCGCAAATGATGATTAAGCAGTTTTTGACGACGCTATGACCGTCGTACTGCGTGAAACTTTTGTCATTCAAGGGTATGTCAAGCACTGTAGATTTCACTAGCCTGTTTGCGCCTAATTGCACCCACCCAAGCTAAATTCACACACTTTTTGCTTAAGCCAAGCATTTCATTTGACTCACCTCGAACCAACAACCAGACCAGGCACGCAGCCCGCCGCTCGCGTACTTTTGATAGAAGACGAGGCGGGTATTGTTGACTTTGTTTGCGCCGGGCTGGCTATGCGCGGATTTGCTGTGCGTGCGTGTTTTGACGGCAACGCAGGTTTTGAAGCGGCTTGTAACGAAACCCACGACGTGATCTTGCTGGACTTGATGCTCCCCGGACGCGACGGACTTTCTGTTTTGACCGGGCTACGAGCCCTTGGCGTGACAACGCCTGTGATTTTGTTGACCGCACGCAACCAGCTGGGCGACCGTGTCGACGGGCTTAACAGTGGCGCAGACGATTACGTAGCAAAGCCTTTTTTTGTGGAAGAGCTCTCCGCGCGGATTAATGCCCTGCTGAGGCGGCAGTCCGGCACGCGGCAAAACATGCTTCAGGTTGGCAGCTTGAGCCTTGACCGCATCACTCGCCAAGCGACTTGTTTGGGGCAAACCATTGACCTCACCACGCGTGAGTTCAGTCTGATCGAATACCTGATGCGCTCGGCGGGCCAGTTGCTAACCCGCACGCAGATTTTTGAACATGTATGGGGCTACGATTTCGATCCCGGC
Source organism: Polaromonas sp. (assembly GCA_046593295.1). GTDB lineage: Bacteria > Pseudomonadota > Gammaproteobacteria > Burkholderiales > Burkholderiaceae_C > Polaromonas. The sequence continues at coordinate 2,215 of JBKJOH010000187.1, forward strand.
ACCAATGTGGTGGACGCTTGCATCAAACGCATTCGAAAAAAAATTTCTTCTATCGACGACACGTCAAGTCACGAGTCACCCATTGAGTCGGTACGGGGCGTAGGCTACCGATTTAGGCGGTCCGCATGAGGCGTGGCATTACTTCATTTCGAGTTCGCATTTTTTTGCTCACGGCGCTGATTGTCACGTTGGTGCTCGCTGCGGTTGCGGGGCTCAGCTGGCGCAGCATAGTTAGCTACCAAATGGAGGGGCTTAACCAACGCTTGTGCAGCGAGGTTAGGCGTTTGGTATTTCAACCACATCAGGGCGCGACGCTTGAGCCGCTTGAAGAAGATCTCAAGCGCAAACTGCGGCTGCAAAGCACAACACAATTGCTGCTTTGGCTGCAGGAGAGCGGCGCTGGAGGCGACACCAAAAGCCTACGCAAGTCCGCGCACTGGCCTGAGCCGCTAAACCCGGATCAGGTTACTTGGGAGCGCCCCGTTGGTCCCGATTGGACACCAGCACCAGCACCACACGGGCGACCACAGCCACCACGAGAGGGGTTTGAGCCCGCAAATTCTGGCCCACCGGGTGCTCCCCCAAACGTCGCGTGTGCTTTCGCAAGCTTTACTGCCAATAGCGCTGACTGGCGCGCCGCGCGCATCCACACGCCCGAGGTTAATGGGCTGGTTGCTGCTGATCTTGGTGCTATTGGGCAGGAGTTGTACGGGGGACTGCAGCGCCTGGCCAGAGTGGCGTTACCGCTAGCGTTGCTCTTGACGGGATTGGGAGCCCTGGCGCTTTCTGCGATGGCTATACAGCCCTTGGGCAGATTGCGCCGCACGATGGAGACAGTCCATGAAAAGGTACTGAGCCAGCGTTTGCCAATTGAAAAGGAAGACCGAGAGTTTAGAGACCTCATCAGCGCGTACAACAAGATGCTGGAGCGCCTTGAAGCAAGTTTTCATCAAGCGTCACGATTTTCAGCCGATGCAGCGCATGAGTTAAAAACACCGTTGACAATTTTGCAGGGGCAGCTTGAACACGCCATCAGCTTGAGTAGCAACCAGCCCTTTCAACTTCAGCTGGTCAAAATGCTCGATGAGGTTGCCCGGCTGTCCGCGATCACCCGCAAATTGCTGCTACTGTCTCAAGCCGATGCTGGGATACTCCCGCTCACCATGACACCTGTCGACCTGGCAAGCTTGCTCAATGAGCGATTAGCCGATGCGCAGCTGCTCGATCTAAAAAATATTTCTATCTCCAGTGAAGTGCCGGAGAACCTTGTTGTGCAAGCCGATGCCCAGATGCTGGGCCAGGCGCTGAACAACTTATGCAGCAATGCCTTTAAGTACACACAGCCAGGCGGCTGGATCAACGTGCTGGCGCGGCAGTCGCCTCTAGGGATCGAGATATTTATTTCAAACAGTACCTCGGCCATCATGGCGAACGCCCGCGCGCGTTTTTTCGACCGCTTCTTCCGCGGCGATGAGGCGCACAACCGAAGCGTTGATGGCTACGGCCTGGGCTTGAGCCTGTCGCGCGCGATAGTGCGCGGGCACGACGGCGACCTCACCTTGGAGCCCAGCCATGCGAACGAGGTGCGGGTGCGACTTTGGCTGCCGATCCGATCAGCTCACTGAAAATGACCAAGATGTCACCGTCTAAAGCTAAATAGCGGCTACGCTAACAATATAAAAAGATACGTTGTGTTCCCGTTCAAATTGTCAAACCAGAGTCGTCATGAACACTTTAAACAAGCCGCTGACAAAAACCGTTTTGCTTGTGTTATCAGCCTGTTTGCTCGCGGCCTACGGCGGTGGCGGCTCGAGCCCAAGCTCAAGCCCATCAAACACCACCACGTCGTCAACATCTACCAATTTAAGCGTCGGCACTTCGCTAAATCCGGTTTATAAAACCGTCAATTGGCAAAAGGGGGGCACGGTCACGTTTCCCTCCGATTGTTTGATGATTTACACGTCCAGTGGCGCACCCAGCCACACAATGGATGCCTATTACCTAGAGCCCGTCAGAGACATTGGCGGGAGCGTCGTTGCCAGCACAGCGGTAAGCGGCATGCCCTTGAGCTACACCTCTTATACGGCGGCTACCGCAACGAAGTCGTTTACGTTCAACACCTGCCCGGCCAAGGCCTCCAGCACAACGGCGACCGGGGGTGGCTCGGTTGGCTGGATGATCTCTGGTTCGTCGCTGTTCAACGCCACAGAAGGCATCAATTCCGTGCCCCCCGCGCTAACCGACAATGTGTCATACATCTTTATCGACACCAAAGGCCTGACCCAAACGGCGAAATTTATTGACAGCTGCAACGGGCACCCCACCCCACTATCCGGCACATACCATTACCACGGCCTGCCAAGCTGCGTGACCTCTATAGTTGACACCGCAGCCGGTGCATCGCACATCATTGGGGTAGCGCTAGATGGCTTTCCAATTTATGGCAACAAAGATGTGAGCGGCAATGACGTCACGGTAGCCCAGCTTGATGCCTGTAACGGCATTACCAGTGCCACGCCAGAGTTCCCTGCGGGCATTTACCACTACGTACTACCCGCTGGTGTCACCAGCCTTAGGTCGTCTCTGGGATGCTTGAGCGGAAGTGTTTCTTCAACCCTGGCCATGGCTGTTTTAGCCGATGGCGTTTGCTACGGAGCAAGGTACCCTGCGCCAGTCGTCAAGAGTCTACGCCAGCGTGTGGCCAGCAATTACCGCAGTGAACTTATCAACACCACCGTACCAATCTAGGTGTAACACCACCGGGCCGCGTCACAAGACTACAGCCGCGATTGAGTCAAGTAATGCCTACAGAAAGTAACTCACCATGAGAGCCTCAAATTACGAGGTGCTGATGTTAGCCGCTAGCTTGGTGTTGGCATCTTGTGGTGGAGGCGGTGGAGCGAGCACGTCAACCGCAACCACGACGACCACTACCAGTGCAGCGTTGCCCAACAGTAGCACGTTTGCTTTAACCAGCAACGCGTTTCTTGAAGGCGGCACTTATGCGACGGCCTTTACTTGCGACGGGGCGAAGTACACACCTCCCTTGTCATGGGCCAATGCGCCTGCAAATACAAAGGCCTTTGTACTGCTCATGACCACGCTGCCCACCAGCACAACCACCAAGTGGAACTGGGTGCTCTACAACATTCCATCGGCCACCACAGGCCTGAGTACCAACACCAGCGGCGTTGGTACTTTGGGTGGCGCCGACGACGGTGCTGGCACTGCCTATGCACCGCCTTGCTCGCAAGGGCCTGGCGCCAAGATTTACACCTTCACGCTGTACGCCTTGTCAGCGCTGCCAACGCTATCAAACGTCACTCTAGCCAACACGGGTAGCGTGGTAACGGCTGCGATTCAATCCATCACGCTGGCCACTGCCGTTTTGAATGTAACAGCTACGCGCACTTTAACCACTACAACGACCTCCGTGGCGGCGACTAACTGCGCGTTGATACAAACCACAGCAGCAAGTTACGGCGCCACGGTAGCAGTTGACTGCACGGCCACCGACTACGGCAAGATTACTTCACAGGGGCTGCCCAACCATGCCATGATGAACGGCATCACGGCTACCAATTTGCAGGTTCCACTGGCGCAAAATTTCTTGGGTGCAAATGCCTGGAAAATCCCGCTTGTGCCCGCAATAGCCGCGAACACCACGTCGGTACTCGACGGCCCCATCGGGGTCGCCATCAATGGAGTGCCCATTTTTAACCCCTGCAAGCAAGGCGGTTGCAATGCGGGAGCGGGTGGCGGTGACACCAAAGTGCTGGGCGAACTTGACACCTGCAATGGCCACGCGGGTCGCGCTGACGACTACCACTACCACGCTGCGCCCACCTGCATGATGGCCGACCAACCGGCCAGCTACTGGAACACCCATCCGGTTGGCTGGGCGCTCGATGGTTTTGCGATTTTTGGCTACAACAACGCCGACGGCACGACCGCCACACGCGACGCCGCCTGCGGCGGTAACACGCTAACCGTGCCCAACGCGCCCAGCGGCTACAGCTACCACGTTACCGACTCGTCGCCCTACGTTTTGTCGTGCCTGGTGGGCACCCCCAGCCCTGATTTAGCAAACCAAGCGAGCAAATACTTTCCTTTGCGCAAACCACCCGTAACGCCGTTTGCGGCGTCAAATATCACGCTAAGTACCTCAGCGCTAGATGGCTACCAAGTTTTACAGTTCACATCAGCCAGTGCATTCACCAGCACCGAAACGGGTAGCGACAGCTACAGCAACGCCGCTGGCACCTACCGTATTCGCTACAAAGCGCTTGCGGGGACTGATCTGAGCGCAGCGTTAGCCTTGGCTGCCAACACAGGCATGACGGCTTGCTGGAACTTTCAATTCACCAGCGTTGCAGGGGTAACGTCCCAGCCAACGGTTTCTTATTGCCGCTAAGCCTATGTTGTTGCTACCCGTCACCAGAAAGCTGCTGCCCTTGCTGCTGGGTTTAAGTCCCGCATTTGCCGGTGCACACGAGCTGCCAGACAACCGAGCAACGCTGGTGCTGCGAGATAAAACGCATGTCGCGATAACGCTCTTTTTGGCCTATCCTGATGCGTTGCACAAAGCCCTTGCTCCAGAGATGAGCCTGAATCAGTTTGTGCTGACCTACGCGGCCATGCAACCGAGCGTTTTCAAGGGGGCACTTTTGAAGGCGCAAGCGCACTTTCAAAACCAGCTCAAGCTCGCAACATCAGACGGCAAAGTAGCAGTGCTAGAGCGCTGGGTTTGGCCGGCAGTCGGGCCTGCTCAAGAGGCACTTCGGCAAAAAGCGGTGCAGTTCGTGGTTGCACCGAACGAATACGCCCATGAGGCGCAGCTTGAAGTGCGCGCCGAGTTCAAAGCCAGCCAAAGCGTCACGTCGCTTCGCATTGCGTTTCCTTCAGCGTTTGGACGAATTTTAGTGGTGTCGTACAAGCCAAACGAAGTTTGGTCAGAACCAAATCAGCCGCCCGCAGTCGTTCATTTTGGACAAGTCGCAGCATTTACTTCTGCCCAGAAGAGTGACTCACAGGCCGAGCCCTCGTCCTCGTCTGACCCGTTTGCGCGTTAATGCATCGATCAATTTTTTTTATCACCCAAAGGAAATTTCTATGAAATTTGAATCGTCTATTTCAATTGCCAGCACTACACGCGCGCTGCGCTGCCTTGCGCTGGCCAGCGCCGCAATGCTTTGCGGCATGAGCGCGCAGGCACAGACGCCAGCACCAGCCGGCCCACCCACAAAACCAAGCTCGGCTCCGAGAGGCGATACAAACCGCCCGCACGGCCCGCCAGCTGAGTCTATTGCCGCTTGCAAATCTGCCAAACTAAACGATGCCTGCGCTTTCACATCGCCCAAAGGTCCAGAAAAAGGCACCTGCTGGCAACCCGACACCAGCAAGCCCCTTGCCTGCCGCCCAGACCGCGCAGGAGCACCGCCACAGCACCGCAATTCGCAAAAGCCTTGAGGCTATCCCGCGCGCATTGAAAATGCTCCCGCGGTTTATGTTGTTGTTGGACTAGAGTCTCCAGCGCTGCGGGCAGCTCTGACCTCCAGCACTAACAGTCTTCGTGGTTAGCGCTGTTCGGTAACAGAGCTAGGCCCCGGTAAAACCATAAACGCCAGCGCCCCGGCAACCAGCAGCGCCGCAATGCTGGCCAGCACAGCGGCAAATGGTTCAATGCCGTGGGCGATGGCAATCGATGCTGCCAGCCCCGTCAACCACTGCATCACGGCCACGCCCAGAAACATCGCCATCGTCAGTACCGCCATGGCCCGCCCGGTGATGGCGGCCGGGTAGGCGCTGCGCACATCGGCGTACTGCAACACGATAAAGCCCGACAACAAGCCGATCACGATGGGCACCGCAACATCCAGCAGCGCCTGGTGGGTAAAGGCCAGCAAAGCAAACAGCACGGCCACCAGTAGCGCAAAACCGACTATCCAGTGGCGGCGATGCAGCGGGCCAGGGTCCAGCCTACCAAAGAGTGGCAGGCCGATGAGCGACGTGAGCGACATGACCAGCGCCACATTGCCGATTTGTACCAGCGAGAACTCATGTCGCTGCATCAACAGCGGCCCCAGCCACAGGCCGCGCAGTGCGATAAACGACGCATAGCAAACACCTGCCAGCAACACAATGCCCAGCGTGTGCGGCATTAAAAATAGCGCACCAAATTTGGTAATGGCCTGACGTACGGACTCTTTGGGTCTGGTTGCTGGACCATGAAGTTCTGGCTCATGTACCAGTCGCCATATCAGCAACCACGCAAGCGCAGCCAGCGCGCCCAGCACCACAAAACCCATGCGCCACGATGTGCTTTGCACCAGCCACGCCAGCGGCGTGCCGGTGGCCAACATGCCGATGCCGCCCAACCCCAGCGTCAGGCCCGACACTGCGGCAAAGCGTGCAGACGGAAAGTAGCGCGCGATAAAAACCGTGCATACCAAAAACGCTGGCGCACAACCAATGCCAATCAATACCTGGCCAAACACCAACATGGCAAAGCTGCTTGACAGCGCCGACACAGCAGAGCCTGCAATCGCCACCGGAAACGCCAGCAGCACGGTACGCCGCACGCCGTGCAGGTCAATGCCTATGCCCATAAAAAGCTGCATGGCGCCAAAGGCAAAGTGAAAGCTGCCGGCAAACAGCCCGAGCGCTTGCGGACTCAAATGAAAGTCGGTTTGCAGCGGCGCAGCCATGATGCTGGCCACCGTGCGAAAGGCTTGGCTAAGGGCAAAGGCGGTGGCCAGTGCATACAGCATCACCCAGGTTGAACGGGCCTGCCCATGGGGGGCAGGTACGTTCGCTTCAATCAATGATGGTGTCCGTGTTCGCCGTGTACGTGCTGGTGGGCAATTTCTTCTTCACTGGCCTGCCGTACGTCAATGACCTGGATGGTAAAGCACAGCTCTTTGCCGGCCAGCGGGTGGTTGCCGTCTAGCAACACGGTGTCGCCCTTGATTTTCATCACGTTGAAGACTTGCATACGGCCATCATCACCACGTCCTTCAAGCTCACCACCAACCTTGATGCCGGGCGGGAACTGCTTTTTGGGCAGGGTACGCAGCAGGCTCTCATCGCGCACACCAAACGCATCTTCAGGCTTTAGTTGCAGCACGACCTGATAGCCGGGGAGCTGGCCTTGCAGCGCTTCTTCAATCTTTGGCAGCACGTTGCCGTAGCCGCCATGCAGGTAAACCGTGGGGTCTTTGCTGTCTTCAATGACTTTGCCGTTGCTGTCTGCCACTTTGAAGTGAAGCGTGACAGCGGTGTTTTTTTTAATTTTCATGGTGCGGGTTTTTAAAAAGAGTGTGATTTTACAAAAACGATGGATTTTAAGGATTTTGGAGTTGTTTTTGCCTATTTTATAGGATAAAAATGGCTGTAGCCCAATAAATACGGGCGTGATCAGCTACTAAAAACATAGCGCTCAAAGGTCTGGCTACTGACAGGCTAACAGCGACTTGCCCGCCAGTTGCGGTTTGAGTGCCTCCAGCTGGGGGCGCAAGCTGGCGCTAACGGCTGGCAGGCGCAGCTTTTGGCCACGCACCTCAAGCTGTTGCTGAATCACCTTGGCGGTATGCACGCCGCGCTTGGCGATGCGTTCAAGTTCGGCATTGGCATCTAGCTGCGATGTAAAAGTACCCAGCGACAAGCCGGGCTCCAGCGCCGGGTTGTTCAAGGCCTCAAAGGGCACGCGCAGCTGCCGCAACTCGCCGCGTTTTTTGGCTAATGCCGCCGCACTGCTGTACTTGCCCATGTAGACCATCCAGCGGGCGGGCTCGACGGCACTTTCAAGCACCCAGCTGCCTGCGGGCAACACGCTTTGCAGTCGCTCACGCAGCACGACGGTTTGCTCTTCGTTGAAGAGGCCAACCTGCAGGCACTCTGCGGGGTTTGCTGTCGCCGCCAGTGTTGATGTTGCTGGCGCGCTTGTTGCGGTCGCTGCCGTGGTGCTGGGGTCGGTGCTTATTGGGCTATTTACTGGGCTGCTTGCTGATGCTGCGGGTGCTGCCGCTGTTGATGTCGATGCAGCGCCAAGCGTACTCAGGATGCGTATCGCCTCGGGGCGAATCTGCTGCTCCAGGCGCTGCGGCTCGGACTGGCTAGCGGGGGCCAAACCATAAACCGCCAGCAGGCCTTTGCTCCAGGCGAAGTAAGCCCCGTTGGCCAGCAGCAAAAGCAGCACCAGCAGCCTCAGCATGGGCGCTGGCCCTCATTTGCCGATCTATTTGCCGGATTTGCCTGAACAGGCCGGACACTGACTTCGGAGCTGGTGATTTCTTTCATGCCAGCAGAAGTATGCACCAGCAGCGCGCCGTTTTCACTCACGCCGTGGGCTGTGCCTTCCAAGCCGTCCGACAGCAAGACGGCGCGGCCCGATAGTACGTCGCGCCGTGCAAAGCGGGCCTGGAACGGCGCAAAGCCAAACTGCGCAAAGGCTTGTATGTTTTGCACCAGCTTGGGCACGATGCGCAGCAGGGCGGCGGGGGCATCCAGGTCAGGAAACAGGTCTTGCAGGTAGCCGGGCGGTATGCCTGCTGTGGACGGGGTTGCCCCGCAAATATTGATACCCACGCCAATCACCACGTAGCGACTGCCGTCCAGCGTTGCCGTCTCAACCAGTATGCCGCCCAGCTTGCTCTCAAGACCCGGTTTGCCCAGCCACAAATCGTTGGGCCATTTCAGCAGGATGTTCGGCGCAAGGTGTTGGCCCGCTACAAGCCGGTCATAAAGCCCTTCATCAAGGCTCTCGGCAATGCTGATGCCCACTACCAGCGACAAGCCTGACCAGTCCAGCGGCTCCAGCGCCATACCGAGTGAAAACGTTAGGCTGTCGCCGCGCTGGCTGTACCAGTTGCGCCCGAGCCGACCACGCCCTGCGGTTTGCGTTTCGGCTACCAGCAGCGTGGGCTCGGGCCTTGGGGCGATGCCTGGTGCCCCTTTAAAGCGTCGCATCAACTCCGAATTGGTCGAGTCGATACGGGGCAGGGCTTCAGCCGTGAAGCCCTCCAGCGCAGGCGTAAAACCGTTGACAGCCTCCCAGATGGCCTCCAGGGGCCAACGGATGGGAGTGATAGGGGCGAACGGGGCGATAGTGGTCAAGCCTTCTTCTTTTTCTTGTCTTTTTTATCGGCCATACCGACTTTATAGGCCTTATCCTTCGGTGCCAGCAGCGTGCCACGACATTTCTTGGCACCGCACCAGCATGGGTATTCGGCCAGCAGCTTGGGCGTGTACCTCGCATCAATGATCAGGCCGTAGTCATAAAACAGCTCTTCACCGGCCTTGATGTTGCGCAGCGCCCTGATGAAAACGCGGCCCTTTTCTTCATCGGCCTCGCAACTGGGGTTGCAGCTGTCGTTGATCCAGCGTGACGAGTTGCCGCCCACTTTGGCATCAATCACATGCTTTTCATCCATGTGAAAGTAAAACGTGTGGTTCGGGTCTTTCGGGTCGTGCGGGTGGCGGCGCAGCGCTTCTTTCCAGGTGATGACTTCGCCGATGTATTCAATCAGCTTTTCGCCTTCAGCCAGATCTGCCAGCGCAAATACGCCCTTGCCATGCACACCTGATTTGCGGGTCTGGATGCGCCTGCCGTCGGTGGCGGGGTCTGCTAATTTTGAAGTGGGCCGTGGTGCTGGCGCGCGGCTATCTCTGGCTTCTTTGGGAGTGGCTAAAGCCTGGTTTTGGGTCACGGCGAATTTTTCGTGAAAATTTTGGTATGGTTAATTCATGCATGGGCGCGCGTGTGCGGGCGCGCGTACATGCGCGAGGAAGCCGTATTGTAGTGATGCCCCAAAACAGGCGAATGACGCTTGTGGTGTACTGCTGGACTAGCGGGTGCCCTTTGCAGAAGCCGGGGAAATGTTCCCTGAAGCTATGGAAGCTATTGAAGGTTTGAAGAAGTACATATGAAAACACTGGTCATTGCAGAAAAGCCCTCGGTCGCGCAGGACATCGTTCGCGCCATCACGCCCACAGCGGGCAAGTTTGAAAAGCACGACGAATACTTTGAGAGTGACAGCTACGTCGTCACCTCGGCCGTCGGCCACCTGGTCGAGATCCAGGCACCGGAAGAGTTTGATGTCAAACGCGGCAAGTGGAGCTTTGCCAATCTGCCGGTCATCCCGCCCTACTTTGACTTAAAGCCGATGGACAAAACCAAGACGCGGCTAAACGCCATCGTCAAGCTGACCAAGCGCAAAGACGTGGGCGACATCGTTAACGCCTGTGACGCGGGGCGCGAGGGCGAACTGATTTTCAGGTTAATTC
>JBKJOH010000371.1:0-9684 GCA_046593295.1 Polaromonas sp.
TACCAGCGTTGCGGCCAAGTAAGTCAAACACAAAACGCTCGAAGTTTGAGGCTTTGGAAATATCCATCGACGGGCTGGATGTTTCGTGTGTGTCTGCACTGCTGCGCACACGGTACACGCCGCTGCGGAAGAACTCGTCAAGCACGTCGTTCTCGTTGGTGGCAACGACGAGGTGCTTGATCGGCAAACCCATCATGCGCGCAACGTGACCCGCGCAGACGTTGCCGAAGTTGCCCGAGGGAACGGTGAAGCTGACCTTGGGGAGCGGGGAGCCCTCACCCCTGCCCTCTCCCAGTGGGCGAGGGAGAAAATCGGAGTCGCTTCTTGTTCCCTCTCCCTGTGGGAGAGGGTTAGGGTGAGGGCTCCCCGCCTGCAAAGCAGTCGCCTGAAAGTAGCCCGCAAAGTAATAAACCACCTGCGCCATCAGTCGCGCCCAGTTGATGGAATTGACGGTGCCGATTTTGTATTGACGTTTGAAGTCTAGGTCATTCGACACGGCCTTGACGATGTCCTGGCAATCGTCAAACACGCCATCAATCGCAATGTTGTGGATGTTTTCATCCATCAGGCAGAACATCTGCGCCTGCTGGAACGGGCTCATGCGGCCGTTCGGCGAGATCATAAAAACACGCACACCTTTTTTGCCGCGCATGGCGTATTCAGCCGCGCTGCCAGTGTCGCCGCTGGTGGCGCCGAGGATGTTGAGTTCTTCGCCACGCCGCGCCAGTTCGTATTCAAACAGGTTGCCGAGCAACTGCATGGCCAGGTCTTTAAACGCCAGCGTAGGGCCGTTCGACAGGGCTTCGAGGTACAGGCCGGGCTCAAGTGGACGCAACGGCACGATGGCCTGCGTGCCAAACACTTCTGCGGTGTAGGTCTTGCGGCAAATCGCTTTCAGGTCTGCCGCAGAAATATCGTCGATATACAGCGACAGCACTTCAAAAGCCAGATCGGCATACGGCAGGCCGCGCCAATTTTGCAGCGTGGCCGAGTTAACTTGGGGGTAGTGGTCAGGCAAATAAAGCCCCCCATCGGGTGCCAAACCTTCTAGCAGGATATCGCAAAATTTGCGCGGCGTTTTGTCGCCACGGGTGGAGAGGTAGTTCATGAAAGTTAGAAATTAGCGCGGTGATATCACCGGCACATGAGGGAAATAGGTGAGCATGCGCTTGGCATCGCGCGTCATCAATGTATAGCCCTCTGCTTGCGCATGTGCGCCAATGAAAAAATCGGGCAGCGTTGCAGCGCGAGTACCGCCCGCTGCGCGATACGCACGATGCGCCGCGCTGGCAGCGTAGGCGGCGGCAGCCGTGAGGTGCAAAAACGCAATGCCACAACGCTTCATAAAAGCGTTTTGCGATTTAGCGCTTTCGAACGAGCGGGAGACTTCAGCATAAACAATGGCGTTAATCCCAAGACGGTCTCTCTGCTGCGCGGCGTGCAACTGCTCAGTACTCCAAGCGTGCCACTGTGGTGTTTTTTCGATCAGATCAATCAGCACGCTGGAGTCAACCAAGATCATCGGTTCCAACCCTCGCCGCGTGTTTCGTTCAAAATTTCCTCAGTCGTCATACCCGACACGCCCGTTCCAACCCACTTCAAAAATGGATTTTCTTTGAGTGGCTTAGGTTTGGCCGGAAACATCAACACTTGCCCGTTCGGTTGCGCAATAAATTCAAGTTCTTGCCCTTGAGCTACTTTCATGTGTTCGCGCATGGCTTTCGGGATGGTGACTTGGCCTTTAACCGTGAGAGCGTGTCCCATAAAAACCCCTTATTAAAGGTAATACTTGAATTGTATTACCACTCAAGATTTTGTGCAGATATCAGGCCAACTCTTCCTTGCGAATCCTCACAATCGGACTCAAAACGGTGGTCAACGCTTGCATCTGCGCCAAAGCCTCGTTCATTTTGGCCTCGACGCAATCATGCGTGAGGATGATGAGGTCTGTTTGCGTTGAACCCTCGCCGCCCACTTCATCGGCCTCACGTTGCAGCACGGCATCAATACTGATGCCTGCTTGCGCCAGGATGCCCGTGACTTTGGCCAGCACACCGGCTTCGTCAGCCACCTTCAGTCGCAGGTAATAGCTGGTCACCACATCGCTCATTGGGAGCATGGGTGTTTCGCTCATCGCTGAATCGAAAGTTTCTGGCTGAAAGGCCAGGTGCGGCACACGCTGCGCTGCATCAGCGCTGTGCAGACGGGCGATGTCCACCAGGTCGGCAATCACGGCGCTGGCGGTGGGCTCGCTGCCTGCGCCTTTGCCGTAATAAAGCGTGGTGCCGACTGCATCGCCATGCACCATGACGGCGTTCATCGCGCCTTCGACATTGGCAATCAAACGCTTGGCCGGCACCAGGCTGGGGTGTACGCGCAGCTCTATGCCTTTGGCGGTTTTTTTAGTGATGCCCAGCAGCTTGATACGGTAGCCGAGCTGCTCGGCGTATTTAATGTCTTGCGCACCGAGTTTGGTGATGCCTTCGATGTAGGCCTTGTCAAACTGCACCGGAACGCCAAAGGCGATGGCCGACATCAGCGCGGCCTTGTGCGCGGCATCAACGCCTTCAATGTCAAAGGTCGGGTCAGCCTCGGCGTAGCCCAGGCGTTGCGCTTCTTTGAGCGCCACGTCAAAGTCCAGGCCCTTGTCGCGCATCTCGCTCAGAATGAAATTGGTGGTGCCGTTGATGATGCCGGCTATCCATTCAATGCGGTTAGCCGTGAGGCCTTCGCGCAGCGACTTGATGATGGGTATGCCGCCCGCCACAGCGGCCTCGAACGCCACCATCACGCCCTTGCGATTGGCCGCTGCAAAAATCTCGGTGCCATGCACGGCCAGCAAGGCCTTGTTGGCCGTGACCACATGCTTGCCGGCTTCAATCGCCTCCAGCACCAACTGCTTTGCAATGCCGTAGCCGCCAATCAGTTCGACCACGATGTCGATGTCGGGGTTGGCAATGATGGCTCTGGCATCACTGACCACCTGCACGCCCTTGCCCACTGCGGCCTCGGCCCTGGCGGTGTCGAGGTCGGCAACCATTGAAATTTCAATGCCACGCCCTGCGCGCCGCAGTATCTCGCCCTGGTTGCGCTGCAAAACATTGAACACGCCGCTGCCCACGGTACCAATGCCCATCAGGCCGACCTGTATGGGTTTCAAACTCGTTGCTTTCATCGCTGCTTTCATCGTCATATTGGAGAACACGTTTTTATTGATGCCGGACCGAACCGCCGTTCACTCAGGCCTGCTTGCTGCGGTATTTTTCAAGAAACTTTGCAATGCGCTCAATGGCCTCACGCAGGTCTTCTTCATGCGGCAAAAACACGATGCGGAAATGGTCCGGTGCAGCCCAGTTAAAACCGGTGCCCTGCACCAGCATGACGCGGGTTTCCTTGAGCAGTTCCAGAAAAAACTGGCGGTCGTCGGTGATGGGGTAGACCTTGGGGTCAAGCCTGGGAAACATATACAGCGCAGCCTGCGGCTTGACGCAGCTCACACCGGGAATGGCCGTGATCAACTCATAAGCCAGGTCACGCTGGCGGCGCAGGCGCCCGCCTTCACAGGTCAAGTCGTTGATGCTCTGGTAGCCACCCAAAGCCGTCTGAATGGCCCATTGCCCCGGCACGTTGGAGCACAGCTTCATGTTGGCCAGCATGTTCAGGCCTTCGATGTAGTCCTGCGCGCTTTTCTTTGGGCCGGACACCACCAGCCAGCCAGCACGGTAGCCGCATGAGCGATAACTTTTTGAAAGCGAATTAAATGTCAGCGTGAGAACATCGGTTGCAAGACTAGCAATCGCCGTGTGTTTAACGCCGTCATACAGCACCTTGTCATATACCTCGTCGGCAAGGATGACGAGTTCATGTTCGCGTGCAATATCAACAATGCCTTTGAGCAGTTCGTCGGCATACAGCGCGCCCGTAGGGTTGTTCGGGTTGATGATGACGATGGCCTTGGTTTTCGGCGTTATTTTGGCTCTGATGTCGGCAAGATTGGGCATCCAGCCATTGGACTCGTCGCAAACGTAATGCACTGGCGTGCCACCCGAAAGCGTGGTCGCAGCCGTCCAGAGCGGGTAGTCAGGTGCGGGCAGCAGCAGCTCGTCGCCGTCGTTCAGCAAGGCATTGGTCGCCATGACGATCAGCTCGCTGGCACCATTGCCCAGGTAAATATCGTCCAGCGTCACGCCCTTGATCCCCTGCTTCTGGGTCTCATGCATCACGGCCTTGCGGGCCCCAAAAATGCCTTTGCTGTCGGAGTAACCGGCAGAGCTTGGCAGGTTGCGGATCATGTCCTGCTGGATTTCTTCAGGTGAGTCAAAACCGAACACCGCCAGATTGCCGATGTTCAGCTTGATGATCTTCTGGCCTTCGTCTTCCATCTTCTTGGCCGCGTCCATGATCGGGCCACGAATGTCGTACAGCACGTTGGCAAGCTTGGCAGATTTGGTGATCGGTTTCATGGGGATTTTTCGGGCAGATTTTTCAGGGAAATTTTGAGGAAGAAGGCCAACAGCGCACTGGCCACCGGCAAATTCAGGCGGAATCTATAATTTGACCACAGAAGTTATTGGGGTCAGACACCAATTTCGCTGCGGTGCATCGCACTGGGTTTTTGGGGTCAGAGTCCAAATTCATCGTGCCCTTGGCACGCCCTTCGGGTGCGATGCTTTGCATCGCAATGAAATTGGCGTCTGACCCCAATAACCCTCTCGGCGAATTTGGGCTCTGACCCCAAAAACTTCTGGCAACGCCTGCCTCGCGGCATCCCAAAATTACACATGAAACTGCAACCCGACCGCCTCGACGTTCAATCCATACTCGGCTACGGCCCGGGGTGGATAGGCATAGGCCTCAACGGCGTGGCCGAGAAAATCGAACGCAGCATCGTCATCGGTTCGCGCGGCGAAAAGTTCGACTGGCACTGCGCCAGTTTTGAGCAGCTCACCGAGGCGCACTTTGAACTGCTGGCCGCCACACAACCAGAACTGGTGATTTTTGGCAGCGGCGCGCGCCTGCGCTTTGCACCGCCAGCCTTCATGCGCGCGCTGATGCACAAACGCATCGGCATTGAAACCATGGACACATTGGCAGCCTGCCGCACCTACAACATTCTGGCTGGCGAAGGCCGTCAGGTGATGGCGGCGCTGCTGATTGAATCCCCCGTCTGAGGCTGGCTGTCTTTCAGAGTAAAATCTAGGGTTGCATTTGGAATGCAACTCCCGGACAAGCTAGGGAGCAAGGTCATTCCAGAAGCCGCGGCTAATTACAACCACTTTCGTCAGGGCAATCTAAGTATGGCAGTCGTCGTCAATAAACTCCTCCCCGAATTTGAAGCGAACGCCACAGGCGGCATCAAGGTTTCCAACGTCAGCCACATGGGCAAAGTCATGGTGCTGTACTTCTACCCCAAAGACAACACCCCCGGCTGCACCACTGAAGCGATGCAGTTCCGTGACCGCTGCAAGGACTTCGTCAAGGCCGGTGCCACCGTATTTGGCGTGTCGCGCGACAACATGAAGTCGCATGACGAATTCAAGGCCAAGCTTGAGCTGCCATTTGAGCTGATTGCAGACACCGAAGAAAAAATGTGCCACATGTTTGGCGTGGTCAAAAACAAGATCATGTACGGCAAAAAGGTCAAGGGCATAGAGCGCAGCACCTTTTTGGTCGGCGCTGACGGCACCCTGAAAGAAGAGTGGCGCGGCCTGAAAGTACCAGGCCATGTTGACGATGTGCTCAAGTCTGTGAAGGCGCTGAAAAAAGCGGCTTGAGTTTGGTTCTCGTGGCCTCATCAGAGTTGTGCATAATGAAGCCATGTTGTTGAGTCTCACGACTACGTTCACCGAAAATCACCACAAAAGCCGCCCTGGCCTCATGGCGGCTTTTTCACTTTTGCAATCCTCTTAAAGACAAGTTTTACGCACTATGCCCCTGCCTCCTGCCCCGACCAAACGTGCCGCCCTGCTCTCTACCGACGCGCTTGACGCACCGGCCCGCTCCCCATCCAAAGCCGCACGAAAGACGGAGAACGCTGAATCAGACCACAGGCAGCCTATAACGGAGTTGTTGGAGTTGTTTGATGGCGGCACTGCAACCGGGGGCGATCACCCCGCTGCTTTCATGGACAAAAAGGCCCATAGCCCAATAAAAACGGGCGTGAGCAGCTATAAAAAAGAGAGCAACTTTGTCCCGGCACCGATTGCACCCAAAGCCGCCGTCAGGCCCAAAAAGACCACTCATACCGGCCCCGCCAAGCTGTTTGTGCTGGACACCAATGTGCTGATGCACGACCCAATGTGCCTCTTCCGCTTTGAAGAGCACGACATCTTTTTGCCGATGATCGTGCTGGAAGAGCTGGACGGCCACAAGAAGGGCATGACCGAAGTCGCGCGCAATGCACGCCAGACCAGCCGCACGCTGGACGCGCTGGCCGGTGCCAAGGATGCCGATATCGGCAAGGGTTTGAAGCTGGATACCACCGGCCACCGCGAAGCCGGCGGTTGCCTGTTCTTCCAGACCAAAGCGCTCGACTACACCCTGCCCATGAGCCTGCCGCAGGGCAAGGCCGACAACCAGATCCTTGGCGTGGTCGAAGCCCTGCGCAAAGAATATGCGCCGCGTGAGGTAGTGCTGGTGTCCAAAGACATCAACATGCGCGTCAAGGCACGCGCGCTGGGCCTGGCAACTGACGATTACCAGAACGACAAAACCCTTGAAGACGGCGACCTGCTGTATGCAGGCGTGCTGGCCCTGCCCACTGACTTCTGGACGCGCCAAAGCAAAACCATCGAAAGCTGGCAGCAAGGCAGTTACACCTTCTACCGCATCACCGGGCCGATTGTGGCCAGCATGCTGATCAACCAGTTTGTATTTTTTGAAGCGCCGGGTGAGCCACCGCTGTACGCCCGCGTGACTGAAATTCGCGACAAAACGGCGGTACTCAAAACTCTGAAGGACTACAACCACCTCAAAAATGCCGTCTGGGGCGTGACCACGCGCAACCGCGAACAGAACTTCGCCATGAATTTGCTGATGGACCCTGAAGTTGACTTTGTCACACTCGCAGGCACGGCAGGCACTGGCAAAACGCTGATGGCCCTGGCCAGCGGCCTCACGCAGGTGCTGGACGACCGCCGTTACACCGAAATCATCATGACGCGCGCGACGGTGTCGGTAGGCGAAGACATCGGCTTTTTACCCGGCACCGAAGAAGAAAAAATGGGCCCGTGGATGGGCGCACTCGACGACAACCTTGAAGTGCTGGGCAAAAACGATAGCGGCTCAGGCGAATGGGGGCGCGCCGCCACCAATGAGCTGATTCGCTCGCGCATCAAGGTCAAAAGCATGAACTTCATGCGCGGCCGTACTTTTTTAAACAAGTACGTCATCATTGATGAAGCGCAAAACCTGACCCCCAAGCAGATGAAAACGCTGATTACCCGCGCCGGCCCCGGCACCAAAATCATCTGCATGGGCAACCTCGCGCAGATCGACACGCCCTACCTCACAGAAGGCTCGTCCGGCATGACCTACGCGGTAGACCGCTTCAAGGGCTGGCCGCACGGCGGGCACATCACCCTGGCGCGCGGAGAGCGTTCTCGACTGGCAGATTTTGCCAGCGAGGTTTTATAGACCAGGTTTTCGAACCCACAACGCAAAAAGCCAGATCAAATGATCTGGCTTTTTTACTTTTAATTCTGGTGGGCGATGCAAGTTTCGAACTTGCGACCCCTGCAGTGTGAATGCAGTGCTCTACCCCTGAGCTAATCGCCCTGAACTTGACGGGCCGCATGGCCTCTTAAGTCAGCCTTGGATTATATGGTGTTTCTGCCAGCTACCCAGAGCCTGGCTTGCCCTGGCTCAGGCGAGCGCAGCAGCAGTTCGCCAAATCGTTTTGCCCTTGCTCGACTTGTCGATGTCAAGCAGCACCTTCTCATGCTCCGCAAGCTCCTGCTCGTTGGCGGCAATCAGGGGCAAATCAAACTGGCCAAGGTCTATCAAAGGTGCGCTCTCACCGTTCTGGGCGCTGCCGCCCACGTCCATCATCAGGCTGTTCTGCCCACGCGTGAGGTTGATGTACACATCGGCCAGCAACTCCGCATCCAGCAGCGCGCCGTGCAGCGTGCGGTTCGAGTTATCAACCTCCAGCCTGTCGCACAGCGCATCGAGCGAGTTGCGCTTGCCGGGAAATATCTCTTTAGCCATCATCAGGCTGTCAGTCACTTTGGCCACGCAATGCTTGATGGGCTGCAGCCCAATCAGCTCAAGCTCCTTGTTCAAAAAGCTCACATCAAACGGCGCATTGTGAATGATGACCTCTGCGCCTTGCAGGTAGTCAAGCAGCTCTTGCGCAATCACGCCAAAGCGCGGCTTGTCTTTTAAAAATTCATTGCTGATGCCGTGAACCTTCAGCGCATCCTCATGGCTGTCGCGCTCCGGGTTCAGGTAAAAGTGCTTGTTGTTGCCGGTGAGCTTGCGAGCGACCAGCTCCACACAGCCGATTTCAATAATCCGGTCGCCGCTTTCGGCAGACAGGCCGGTGGTTTCGGTGTCTAGAAAAATTTGGCGCATGGTGACCGGTGGACTAGTGCAGCTCTTTGGCGTGGTTGATGGAGTACTTGGGTATCTCGACCGTCACGTCGCTTTGCGCGAGGATGGCCTGGCAGCTCAGGCGGGAGTTGGGCTCTAACCCCCAGGCGCGGTCCAGCAGGTCTTCTTCTGTTTCGTCGAGTTCGTTCAGTGACTTGAAGCCTTCACGCACGACGACGTGGCAGGTGGTGCAGGCGGCGCTCATGTCGCAGGCGTGCTCGATGTTGATTTTGTTGTCGAGCAGCGCTTCGCAGATGGATGTGCCTGCGGGTGCGGACACCTCGGCACCATGGGGGCAGTACTCGGGATGCGGCAGGATTTTGATGATGGGCATGGTGACGCTGTCAGGTATGGGATTAAATCGCTTCGATGTTTTTGCCGGACAGGGCTTTTTGTATGCCACGGTTCATGCGCTCTGCGGCGAAGGCTTCGGTACCATCCGCCAGGGCTTTTGTGGCGGCTTCGATGGTGGCTGCGTCGCCGTTCCCCCTAGCATCTTCAACGCTGACCATGAGGCTGTCGATCTCGGCGCGTTCGTTGGGCCTTAACAAATCAGCGTCCAGCGCCAGTGCGCTGCGGGTAGCCAGCAGCATGCGGTCGGCATCGACGCGCGCCTCGGCCAGGGCTCTGGCCTGCATGTCTTGCTGGGCGGTTGAAAAGCTGTCTTTCAACATGCGGGCAATCTCGTCATCGCTCAGGCCATACGACGGCTTGACATCAATCGTTGCTTGGGCACCGCTGACCTGCTCTTTCGCGTTGACACTGAGCAAACCGTCTGCATCCACCGTGAAGGTGACACGGATGCGCGCAGCGCCTGCAACCATGGGCGGGATGCCGCGCAGCTCGAACTTGGCCAGGCTGCGGCAATCAACCACCAGGTCGCGCTCGCCCTGCATGACGTGCAGGGCGAGTGCGGTCTGACCGTCTTTGTAGGTGGTGAAGTCTTGCGCCATTGCGGTGGGGATGGTCTGGTTGCGCGGCACGATGCGCTCGACCAGGCCACCCATGGTTTCAATGCCCAGCGACAGCGGGATCACGTCGAGCAGCAGCAGGTCGCTACCGGTGCTGTTGCCAGCCAGCTGGTTGGCCGAA
>JBKJOH010000296.1:0-5821 GCA_046593295.1 Polaromonas sp.
CATTTGGTTAACGAGGCTACATCTAGGTTCACTTGCGTTACGGCCTGCACTCTTGCTGTTTGGAAACTCACGACAGTGGATTACTCCACCGCCGCTTCCTCATGCTACCGGGGCGTACGGACAACTCCCCGGACGGGACTTTAACCCGCTAGATTTACTGCTGTTACTGCGAACGGTCAGACTCCAATTAGATCGAGTTGCTACAAATAACATATCTGCTCACGCCCGTGTCTATTGACTCATAGCCACTTTTAAACCTCAAAACCGGCCCTTCTAAGCAGCCAGCAACCGTTTCGCAGCCTAACTTGGCGCTGTTTTGGCTCAAACCTCGTCAAAAAACTGTTTTTGATGCCTGTTTCAGGCTGTAGCCCAGTCAATACGGGCGTGAGCAGCTATCAAATAAAGAGCGCAATTGGAAAAGGTCGAGGTGGTCGCAGTTTACGACCACCTCGACCTTTAACAGGCAATACCCAAACCACTACGGCTTGGCAACTTCTGTATCGGTTTCAGGCGGTGCCTTGGTGTGTTTGACAAAAAGCTGTGCAGCCAGAATGCCCACCTCATACAGCCCGCCAACCACCATCAGCAACATGATCATCGAGCCCGCATCAGGCGGCGTGACCAGTGCGGTGCCGATGGCGGCTATTACCCAGAAGTAACCACGGTACTCGCGCAGTTGCGCTACCGTCAGCACGCCCATGCGCACCAGTAAGATCACCGCAATCGGTACCTCAAAGGCCAGGCCAAAAGCCAGAAACATACCGAGCACAAAGCTTAAATATTCTTCAATATCAGGCGTGGCGGTGATTGACTTGGGCGCAAAGCTTTGGATGAAGGCAAACACCTGTCCAAACACGAAGTAATAACAAAATGCGACACCAATAAAAAACAGCAGGGTGCTGGAGACAACCAGCGGCATCACCAGCTTTTTCTCGTGTGTATACAGACCGGGGGCCACAAACGCCCAGACCTGGTAGAGCACCACCGGCAGCGCAATCATGAAGGCCGCCATGAACAAAATTTTGATGGGCACGACAAACGGTGTGATGACACTGATGGCGATCAGTGTGGCCCCTTTGGGCAAAGTTGCAATCAGCGGCGCGGCCAAGATGTCATACAGCGTGCTGGGACCGGGGTAAATGGCCAGTACGGCGGCGGCGATGCCAATCGCAATAATCGCTTTGATCATGCGGTCGCGCAGCTCAAAAAGGTGCTGCACAAACGGCTGTTCAGTGCCTGCTAGTTCGTCAGGCTTGTCGGATTTGTCGGTGCTGGGGTCGCTCATGAGTGGGTTTGCGCTGAATGGTTTGCACTCAGGTGCCTACCGAAAATGAAGAAGATTTTTAGCCCGCTGCCTTAAGTACGTCAAGCACTAGAGGCGGACCGGCTTGGGACGAAAGCGCGCTACACGTGCGGCACCAGACAGCGCCTTGGTGCGCGTGCCCGAACGGGCCTTGTACCACTGCGGCGTGGCACCGATTTTAAGCCGCCATTTCTTTTTGGGGTGCTTGTATTCGGGAAATACTTCGTAGCCGGGCAGCGCATTGGCCGAGGTGTCGCTGGTTGCCTCAGCCCATGATTTTTGAAAATCGCTGGAATGCGTCTGGATGGAGTTTTCAACGTCGCGGGCAGCGCCTTCGACCGTTTCTTTCATCTTCTTGAGCTCGTCCAGCTCCATCGAGCGGTTGACCTCCTGCTTGACATCGGCCACATAGCGCTGTGCCTTGCCCAGCAGTGTGCCGACAGTGCGGGCCAAGCGCGGCAGCTTTTCAGGGCCGATGACGATCAGCGCGACAGCGCCTATCAGCGCGATCTTGGTAACGCCGATGTCAATCATTGCGGACCAGTTGATTCAAGCGAGATTTTGTTGAGGAAATCAAGACTTTTGTTTTGCCTCAACGTCAATAGTGGTTTTGTCAGCAGTCTGTGCGTTGGTCACTTGACCTGGCGCAGCTGCAGCTTTTTCTTCAGCGGTTTGCCCGCCTTCTTTCATGCCGTCTTTAAAACCCTTGACGGCACCGCCAAGATCGCTGCCCATGTTTTTGAGTTTTTTGGTGCCGAACACCACGACAACAATCAGCAGCACGATCAACCAGTGCCAAATAGAAAATGAACCCATGAGTTGCTCCTAATCTGTAATTTCGCGTTTAAAACGTTTTGCAGGGCGGCCTGCGATAGCAGTCATTCTAAAGGTCTCAGGTTACAAGACACCAAGTACGCACACGACCTTAAGGGTCAGCATCCCGCCGACAGGCCGCCCTTAGGCGGGACAGCCCCTGTTGCACTGTGAAAGGGGGCAGCGCACCGCCGTAGATACACGCAGTGACAAGCGTGGGGGCCATACCTAGCCTTTAAGCCACGGCCTTGGCCCACCGATCACGTGAAAGTGCAGATGGTGTACTTCTTGGCCGCCTTCAACACCGGTATTGGTCAAAATTCGGTAGCCGCCTTCAGGGTAAGGCTTGCAGCCCTGCTCTAGCGCGAGTTGGGGGGCCAACACCATCATGCGGCCCAACAGGGCCTCATGCTCTGGCCCGACCTGCGCCATCGACGCAATATGCTGTTTTGGAATCAGCAAAAAATGCACCGGTGCCCAGGGGTTGATGTCGTGGAAAGCGAAGATGTCAGCGTCTTCGTAGACCTTGCGGCTGGGAATCGCGCCGGAAGCGATTTTGCAGAAAATACAGTTTTCAGGATGGCTCATTTAAATGAAAGCTCCAAAAGTCTTCACGTCATGCGGTTGCTGTTAAAGCGCATCCAGCCGCGAATGCAGCGGTACAAGTACCAGAGCCAGACAATGCCGTAGGCAATCGCACCGGGAAAGATAAACAGCAACCACAAGGGCGACAGAACTAACAGCCACAGCAGCGTCCACCAGAAGGTAGAGATCATGTAGTTGTGATGGTCAATGTACAGCGCGTCCGTCTCGTCAGAGCGGCGCAGGTAATTGATGATGAGCGCAATCACTGCAAACACACCGCCGCTGAACCAGGCCAGCGTGTGCAGACCGTAGAGCACATGCATGACGGTGCGGTCACCCTCGGTTTTGGGCTCGAACTCGGCCAGACTGGTTTCGCTCATGGTGCCTTCCTTCTGATTTAAATTTGAATTTAGCGTTGCCCGGATGCGTTGCGGCTTTGAGCCTCGGCGGTGTCACGATCCTTCGCCTTGCGCAGCGCTTTTTCTTCAATGCCGCTGGTGCCCTCGCGGCGCTCCAGCTCGGCAATCACGTCCAGCGGGCTCAGGCCGTAGTGGCTTAATGCGATCATGCTGTGAAACCACAGGTCTGCCACTTCACCAACGAGTTTGTCTTTGAGCGCTGGCGTGCTGCCGAGGTGGTCAATATCTTTGGCAGCCATGACGGCCTCGGTGGCTTCTTCACCGATTTTTTTCAGAAAAGCATCCGGGCCTTTGTGGAGCAGCCGCGCGACGTAGCTGGTGCCGGGGTCGCCACCATTGGCTGCCTTGCGGCTGTCAATGATTTGCGCGAGGCGTTGCAATGAGTCGTTGGTGGTCATGCTTGTAGTCGTGTTTAGCACTTATTTGTAGATGCTGGCCGGGTCTTTCAAGACCGGGGCTGTAACAATCCACTGGCCGTCTTTGTACAGACTGAAAAAGCAGCTGTGACGGCCTGTGTGGCAGGCAATGCCCGGCTCATCAGGTGCCTGTCCAAGTTGCGTGACCTTGAGCAAAATAACGTCGTTGTCGCAGTCAAGGCGAATCTCATGCACCGTCTGTAGGTGGCCAGACTCTTCACCCTTGTGCCACAAACGGCCACGCGATCTGCTGTAGTACACGGCTTGGCCCAGCTCGGCGGTTTTTTCAAGCGCCTCGCGGTTCATCCAGGCAAACATGAGCACATCGCCGCTGGATACCTCCTGCGCAATAACCGGGATAAGGCCCTTGTCGTCCCATCGAATGTTGTCTAGCCAGTTCATATTCACATTGTCAGCTTAAATCCGTACCGGAATGCCGCGTTTGGCCATGGCCTGCTTGGCCTGCTGCACGGTGTATTCACCGTAGTGGAAGATGCTGGCAGCCAGCACCGCATCAGCGCCACCCAGCTGAATGCCGTCGGCCAGGTGCTCCAGATTGCCAACGCCACCAGAGGCGATCACCGGCACGCTGATGGCATCGCTCACCGCTCGGGTCAGCGCCAGGTCAAAGCCTGACTTGGTGCCGTCGCGGTCCATGCTGGTGAGCAAAATTTCGCCCGCACCACGGCGCGCCATCTCAGTGGCCCAGGCCACCGCATCCAGGCCGGTGTTTTTGCGGCCACCGTGGCTGTAAACGTCCCAGCCGGGGCCACGTAATTTTGCATCGTCTGCGCTGCGGCGCTTCGCATCTATTGCCACCACGATGCACTGCGCGCCATACCGGGCGGAGGCATCTTCAATCACCTGCGGATTGGCAATCGCGGCAGAGTTAAAACTGGTTTTATCAGCCCCGGCATTGAGCAGCCGCCGCACATCGTCCACGCAACGCACGCCGCCGCCAACTGTCAGCGGAATGAACACCTGCGATGCCACGGCCTCGATGATGTGCAGTATCAAATCGCGGCCATCGCTGGTGGCGGTGATGTCGAGAAAGGTCAGTTCGTCAGCGCCCTGGTCGTTGTAGCGGGCGGCAATTTCAACCGGGTCACCGGCATCGCGCAGCTCTACAAAATTGACACCCTTGACGACACGGCCACCGGTAACGTCAAGGCAGGGAATGATTCGTTTAGCTAACATGGTCCCCACATTCGCTCACTGCGTGTAGCTCTCTGCCCCCGAGGGGGCCGCTGCGCCTGCGGCCCGGCAAAGCCGGTTCCGCGGCCCTGGCTGGTATGAAGAGATGCCATTCGTGGCAGTTATGGTCATCCGTTCAGCTCATCGGCCCTGGCCTGCGCTTTTTCAAAATCCAGATCGCCACTGTAAATCGAGCGCCCGCAAATCACGCCTTCAACGCCTTCGTCTTCGACTTCGCACAGCGCTTCAATATCGGCCATATTTGAGAGTCCACCCGAAGCAATCACGGGAATGATGAGGGCCTGGGCCAGTTTGACGGTGGCTTCCATGTTGATGCCGGTAAGCATGCCGTCGCGCCCGATGTCGGTGTAAATAATGCCTTCGACACCGTAATCCTGGAATTTTTTGCCGAGATCAATCACCTCATGGCCAGTCATCTTGCTCCAGCCGTCGGTGGCGACCTTGCCGTCTTTGGCATCCAGGCCGACGATGATGTGGCCGCCAAATGCGGTGCAGGCATCCTGCAAAAAGCCGGGGTTTTTAACCGCTGCCGTGCCAATGATGACGTAGCGCAGGCCGGCATCGAGGTAGCGTTCAATCGTGTCGAGGTCGCGAATACCGCCACCCAGTTGCACGTCGATCTCGCTGCCGACTTCAAGCAGAATCTTGCGGATGGCCGCTTCGTTTTTCGGCTTGCCGGCAAACGCGCCATTCAAATCGACCAGGTGCAGGCGGCGTGCGCCTTTGTCGACCCAGCTGCGCGCCATGGCTGCGGGGTCTTCGCTGAAGACAGTGGATTGATCCATGTCGCCCTGTTTGAGGCGAACGCAGTGGCCATCTTTCAGGTCAATCGCGGGGATAAGTAGCATGTTGCGGTAAGAAAAAACGAAAATGTCAGCGGAAAATATGGGGATTCAGGTACAAATCACGGGTTCCAATGCAGAAAATTGCGGTACAAGGTCAGACCCTGGTCAGCACTCTTTTCTGGGTGAAACTGTGTTGCAAAAATATTATCGCGTGCAATGGCCGCCGTAAAGCGTGTACCGTAGTCTGCTTCGCCCGCAGTGTGGCGCGCATCAGACGGATGGGCG